>NZ_PNCN01000042.1:0-29441 GCF_005886135.1 Pseudoalteromonas sp. S4741
AGTCGTCTCTGCTTATGGAAGCTGCGTAAGTCTCGATACTACCGAGCAACGGCTAACGAAATAAGAAGCATCGCCTGATAAGGCGGTGAGTAGTCACGCTTTTAGGTTTCGCACAATGCTGTTATCGGTATTTACTACGCTACCAGCTTGATCGTAGGTCATAGACGAAGGTGCACCAATTAAAATACCTTTCAGTTGCTTAACACTTAACTGTGCCTGGTGCGCTGCGTGAGCGTTAACTTCATTTTGTTTTTGACACTGCTCAAGCTTTTCTCGAGTTAGCTTTATTAAGTCAGCGTTTTCATCTGTTTGCTGATCATTACTGGCAATTAGTTTGCTGAGTTCTTTATCAAGGGTGCTTATACTGGTTAAAAAAGACATTTTTTGTTGGGCAATTTCTTTTAAGCCTTCGCCTCTACGTGAGGCAATAGCATTAAGCTCTTGAGTAAGAAGCTCGCTCAGTTTTGTTAAGCAAGTAATTTGCTCATTTAGTTTAATTGTAATTAAACTATTGTGATCAGCCATAAACGTTAAACTCAAAGTCTGCTAAGTTTTTGGCAAGCTTCTCACTGTCGATTTGATAATTACCTTCAGTAATCGCTTTTTTAAGCTCAGCAACTTTGTTGCTATCAAAACCAGAAGACTGCTGCGCTTTCTCTTGTAACGATTTTAATTGCTTAGCTTGCGGTGTTAAGCTCACCGAATCGCTGGTAGCTTTAGGTGAAGGCGTTTGTGCCGCCTGTGTATTTGCATTATCTCTTTTTAAATCAACTTTTTGCTGTTGAGTGTTTGTTAAAACACTCGGTTGTTGATTTGATTTATTTACTTGACCGACCATAATAAAAATCCGTATATTGCCCAACTGATGCCTTTGTATCGGCATTTATTAAAGATACTTTAGCATAAATTTATATTAAATATTTACTTGCACAGACTCTACACCATCTACACGCGCATTTAAAACTTTACCTGTCTTTTTGTTTTCTACTCGTACTTGCTCGCCCAAGGTGCCATCCTCTAATGCAATACCCGTCGTTTTTACTCTTAACCCTTTGATATTAGCATAAATTGTAACAGAATCACCTTTGCAAACCATACAAATTTGATTAAGCAGTACTGGCATACCTTCACGAATATTACGTTTGCTGCGGCTACCAATAAGTAGTGCAGGGTCATCAAGATACTGAACACGTATAAAGTGCACAGGGCGCATATCAATACTTAAATGGGATGGAGTAATCACTTCACCTCGTGCTAAGTTAGTAGTTGCAACTACAACCGGTGCTGACTCAGTGATTCTAACGTGCACGTATTGTGCCCAGTTCTCATTATCGTTGCATTTTATCTGAATGGTGACCTGACGATTAAATGGGGGCTCACTTGGGGTTGCTAGCGCTAGTTCTGAGTTACAATGGCGATCAGGTATGCGGCTATCTAACGGTAATGCACTGAACAGTATTTTGTTATCATTTGTAGCTACTGCTTTTTGAGCAACATAAGAAACAGCCATTTCTTGTAGCGATTCTTTACTAAATACTTGAGCCTTTAGTGGTAAAGTGAAGCAGAGGCTAGCTAGAAAATAAAAAACACTGTATCTTCTGGTTTTTTTTAACAAACTCATAATGTTTCGACTATGCTTATGGTTGCAAACAGGGTATAAATATTTTGCGTCAGAATTTAGACGCCCCCGTTGTGTTATGACGCTTTATTAATTGAAAGCAATTATCGTTCCTTATATTTGTTTTCTTAGGAGATTAAATGGCCGGCATTTTAGACTCAGTAAACCAACGTACACAGTTGGTTGGGCAAAACCGCTTGGAGTTATTGTTATTTAAGCTTAATGGGCGTCAGCGCTTTGGCATTAATGTGTTCAAAGTAAGAGAAGTTCTTCAATGCCCTCCATTAACCAGCATGCCAAAATCTAATGCTTACATTCGTGGTGTAGCACACATTCGAGGCCAAACTATTTCAGTGATTGATTTATCGATGGCTGTAGGCGGGCGGCCCATTAAAAACATTGAAGACAGTTTTATTATTATTGCAGAATATAACCGCACAGTGCAGGGTTTTTTAGTTGGTGGTGTTGAGCGAATTGTTAATATGAACTGGGAAAAAATAATGCCACCGCCATCAGGAGCAGGGCGTTATTCTTATTTAACAGCCGTCACTGAAATTGAAAATGAGTTGGTAGAAATACTCGACGTAGAAAAAATCTTAAACGAAATTTGCCCAGTTAATACTACGGTAAGTGATGATGTTGCCTCGCAAGGCACTATACAAAAAGATTTAGGCGAGAGAATAGTATTTATTGCTGATGATTCGGCTGTTGCGCGAAATCAAGTAAAACGAGCATTGGAACCATTAGGTGTAACAACTGAGTTGGCTAAAAATGGTAAAGAAGCTTTAATAAGATTAAAAGAAATTGCAGAGCTCGATTGCGTAAATGATATTACAGAGCGAGTAGGGCTACTGATTTCTGATGTAGAAATGCCAGAAATGGATGGTTATACGCTGACTGCAGAAATCAAAGCTAATCCTAAGCTCGCGCCACTACATGTGATTTTACACACATCATTGAGTGGTGTTTTTAATCAAGCGATGATTGAAAAAGTAGGAGCAGATGATTTTATTGCAAAATTTAACCCAGACGAGCTTGCAACAGCCGTTAATAAATGGGTTCATCGTGATTAATAAACATAGGTGTTATTGATTTGACTAATAAAGATTTACAGCAAAATGAATACGATCAATTTCGCTTATTTTTAGAACAACAGTGCGGTATTGTTTTAGGTGAAAATAAGCAGTATTTAGTAAAGAGTCGTTTGGCACCATTAATGTCTCGATTTAATGTTGATTCGTTATCTGAACTGGTAAGTAAAACGCTAGGTGTACATGAGCGCCAGCTGCGCGCAGCCGTTGTTGATGCCATGACAACCAATGAGACATTGTGGTTTAGAGATCAGTATCCGTTTGAGTTACTTAAAACCAGATTATTCCCTGAGTTTAAAACGTTAAATAGGCCATTAAAAATATGGTCTGCGGCGAGCTCATCAGGACAAGAACCCTACTCAATAGCGATGTCGGTTGCTGAGTTTCAATCCAGCAGCCCTGGTGTTTTAAAAATGGGTGCACAAATAATTGGTACAGATATATCAAATACCATGCTTGATATATGTAAACATGCTGAATATGACGCATTGGCATTGTCTCGCGGACTCTCTGCACAGCGCCGTAAAAAGTTTTTTAAAGACAGCGGCAATGGCATGGCACAAGTGGTTGATTCATTGAAAAAGCAAGTGAGCTTTAGGCATTTAAATTTGCTCGATTCGTACGCCTTAATGGGTAAGTTCGATATTATATTTTGCCGTAATGTTTTAATTTACTTTTCACCTGAGGTGAAAGCCAAAATAATTGCAAAATTCTCTCAAGCACTTAACCCTAAGGGGTACTTATTTTTAGGTGCGTCGGAGTCTATGTCTGGTTTAAGTACTGACTTTGATATGGTGCGTTGTAACCCTGGTATCATTTACCAAAAAAAATGACCTTCATAAATATATTATCCCTCCACTAAACGACGCCCATTGCGTCGTTTTTTGTTTTTATTATCACTATTTTCACTGCTGGCTCATTTATTGCTTATCGGTACTGAGTCAATTTTTTGGAGGTAGTTATGGCTATCAGTTTTGATAAAGCATTAGGCGTGCATCCGCATGCGATGTTGATCCGTTCGCAAAGAGCAGAAATGCTCGCTACTAATATCGCAAATGCTGATACGCCCGGCTATAAAGCAAAAGATATCGACTTTGCCTCAGCATTAAAAACGGCAAAGTCCAACCAACTAAGCGGCAATACCATGGTAAGAACCAATGAAAAACACATTGCCGGTGGTACCCGTAGTGTAGGTAGTAATGAACTATTTCGTACGCCAAATCAAACAGATACAGGTGATGGCAACTCTGTTGATATACAAGTGGAACGGAACTTGTATACACAGAATGCTATGGAGTATCAGGCCAGTGTCCAGTTTCTTAATGGTAAATTTAAAGGCCTGAAAAAAGCCCTCGGTAGTCAAGGAGCCTAATTATGAGTTTATATAATGTGTTTGATATTGCAGGTTCGGGTATGAGCGCGCAAAACGTGCGATTAAATACCACGGCAAGTAATATCTCTAATGCCAATACAATTAGCTCTTCACAAAATGAGACGTACCGAGCGCGACAACCTGTATTTGCTGCGGAGCTAACAAAAGCGTCAGCGTCAGCAAGCAACCCACAGGGCTCTGCCGTTGGTGTAAAAGTGTTAGGAGTGGTTGAAAGTAATAAACCACTACAAATCGAATATAACCCAAATCACCCGAGTGCGGATGAAAATGGATATATTTACAAACCCAACGTGAATGTTGTTGAGGAGATGGCAAATATGATTTCTGCTTCTCGCTCTTATCAGACAAATGTTCAAGTTGCTGATGCAGCTAAGCAAATGTTAAGTAAAACACTGCTGTTAGGTCAGCGGTAACTGAGGGTAGCTCATGAGTAACGATATTAGTACTTCTTCATCCTACATGGACTCTTTACGTTGGCAAGATAAGCAAGTGCCAAAAAAAGAAGAGAGTGATGCGTTAACCCAAGAAGATTTCTTTTCGTTGTTAACACAGCAGTTGTCATATCAAGATCCCAGCAAACCAGCTGATAACGATCAGATGATTGCACAAATGACAAACTTTACTATGGCTGAAGGGATCTCAAATTTAAACTCTAACTTTGAGTCTTTAGCTGCGTCGATGACATCAAATTCAGCATTGCAAGCATCAACACTGGTAGGCAAACAAGCTTTGTTGGAGTCGGATACACTGGAGCTTAATGAGTCGGGTGAATCAAGAGGTTCTGTTGTAGCTGAAAAGCCAGTCGATAGTTTAATGATTCGCATTGAAGATGCATCCGGGCAGTTGGTTAAAACTATAGATTTAGGCACTCAGCCTGCAGGAGCCATCCGTTTTGCATGGGATGGTAAAAATGAAGCGGGTGAACGACTTCCACCTGGTGAATACAACATCAAAGCAGAGGGTAGTACAAATGGGGAATTTTCAAGCCTCCCATTAGCTACATTCAAAAATATTGAAAGTGTTAATATTAACGGCTCAAGCGGCATTATTATTAATACTAAAGAAGGTGCGGTTAGGCTGACTGATGTCGCAGAAATCGCGTAATAGATTTTATGTATTTTTTTAGCCATCAGGCTAAATATTTTTAGGTTAGAGGTTAATTATGAGCTTCAATATTGCATTAACAGGCCTTGCTGCCGCACAAAAAGATTTAGATGTTACCGCCAATAACATTGCCAACGTAAATACCACGGGCTTTAAAGAGTCTCGCGCCGAGTTTGCTGATGTATACGCATCATCAGTATTTAGCGCCGGTAAAACGAAAAATGGTGATGGTGTACAAACCACTATGGTTGCCCAGCAGTTTCACCAAGGCTCGTTGCAGTTTACTAATAACTCACTTGATTTAGCGATTACGGGTGAGGGTTATTTTGCCATGAGTCAAGATTTAGGCGCTCAAGATTTTACTTACACACGCTCCGGGGCATTTAAATTAAACAAAGACAATTTTGTTGTTGATGCAAAGGGTAATTTTTTACAAGGGTTCCCCGTTGACGAAGCAACTGGTGATACAACATCCGTAAGCTTAAGTACCTCTTCAGCACTACAAATACCAGACTCGTCCGGGTCTCCACGTGCTACCTCTAGTGTGTACAGTTCATTTAATTTAGACTCCCGTGCAGATGCGCCAACGCTTCCTTTTAATCCTACTGAAAGCGCAACATACAATTCATCAACATCAACAACTGTTTATGATTCTTTGGGTGAACCTCACGTGCTTCAGTTTTTCTTTGTGAAGAACGATCCATCAGTCCCTGGTGATGAAAACCAATGGGATGTACATGCTACGCTTGATGGCAAATCTTTTGGTAGTGATGGCGTTGAACAGGATGGAACAGCAGCTCTTCCGTTTGAGCCTATTAGTACGTTTAAATTTGATTCGAGCGGTTTACCCTCGACCACAACTGTAAATGGCACAACAACACCTAATGTAGGTAACACATTTAATCCGTTATCTATTGTAGCCGGTGGAGGAGGGACACCAGGGTTATCTGATATGTTAACAAATGGAGCTAGTTTTCCTGCTAACATAGATATAAATTGGCGAGATCAGGCTGGAACCGCCAATAAAGTACCAACACAGTATGCAAGTCGCTTTGAAGTAAAAGCACTTGAACAAGATGGTGCGACAGTAGGACGTTTAGCGGGTATTGATATTGGCACCGACGGCAAAGTAGTGGCGTCTTATAGTAACGGCGATTCAACATTTTTGGGACAAGTTGCCATGGTACGCTTTTCAAACTCGCAAGGTCTACAGCAAGTAGGTGACACTTCATGGAAAAAAAGTTTGACCTCGGGGGAACCAATTGCGGGTGAGCCAGGTTCAGGCACACTAGGCAACATTAATTCGTCAGCTCTTGAGCAGTCTAACGTAAACTTAACCAATGAGCTGGTTGATTTGATTAGTGCGCAGCGTAACTTCCAAGCAAACTCTCGTGCGCTTGAGGTTAACTCAACTATTCAACAGAACATCCTTCAGATCAGATAATCATATTTTGATTTATTTAGGCTGCTACGTGCAGCCTTTTTTATTCCTCTCTTAAAATCTTATTCATGCTTTAATTTAATTTGGCACTTATATTGCATTTACCCATATATAGATTTCTTAATGAGTCGATGTTATGGATAAAATGGTCTACATAGCCGCATCTGGCGCTAAACAAAGCATGCAAGGGCTTGCTCTTAAAGCCAATAATTTGGCAAATGCGAATACCACTGGGTTTAAATCTGATTTTGCGCAAGCACGATCAATGCAGGCTTTCGGTGAAGGTTTGCCGACTCGTGTTTTTGCTATGCAGGAGCGCCCAGGATCAAACATGGCATCGGGCGGTGTTGTTGAAACAGGTCGCAGCCTTGATATTGCTATGAGTGATAACGCATGGCTGAGTGTTCAGGATGCCTCTGGTAATGAAGCCTACACAAAAGTGGGTTCGTTAAATATAACGGCTGAAGGTATGTTAACTACCAGCGACGGTCGTCAAGTTATTGGCGAAGGTGGGCCCGTCATATTACCGGTACCGATTGAAAAAATTGAATTTAGCAAAGATGGCACTATTCAAGTTCGCCCTCAAGGTGCACCGGCTAACTTTTTAGAAGAAGTTGATCGGCTAAAAGTGGTTGATGCAAACAACGCCACGCTCGAAAAGGGTAACGATGGCTTATTTAGAGCTAAACCAGGCCAAATAGTTGAAACATCGGCCAATGTACAAGTATTAGGTGGCACATTAGAAAAATCGAATGTAAATCCTGTGCATGAAATGGTCGATATGATCAGTCACCAACGCCAATTTGAATTACAAGTAAAACTGATGAAAACAGCTGAAGAGATTGACGAACGTCAAGAACAGCTGATGCGCATCGTTTAACTTTAACGTGAGGATATTATTATGAATCCAGCATTATGGATAAGTAAAACAGGGCTTGACGCTCAACAAACTGATATATCGGTTATATCAAATAACTTAGCGAACGCCAGTACAGTGGGTTACAAAAAAAGCCGCGCTATTTTTGAAGACTTACTCTACCAAAATATTAATCAACCAGGCGGTCGCTCATCGCAAGATACCGAAATGCCGTCAGGTTTAATGCTTGGTGCGGGTACTAAGGTGGTGGCTAACCAAAAAAACTTTTCGCAAGGTAATATGCTCACCACTGAAAATTCATTAGATTGGATGATTTCAGGTCCTGGCTTTTTTGAAGTATTGCAACCGGATGGCAATATTGCTTATTCGCGTAACGGCCAGTTTACCACCGACGGTGATGGGCGTGTTGTAACCTCGGGTGCTGGTTATGTTGTTCAGCCTGAAATGAATGTACCTGACGATGCACAGTCGATCACCGTATCTCAAGACGGTGAAGTGTCAGTTCGCGTTAAAGGTCAGGCCGAAAACGTGGTTATTGGTCAGATCACGATTAGTGATTTTATTAATCCGTCGGGCCTTGAGCCTATAGGGCAAAACCTTTATACCGAAACTGCGGTAAGTGGTGCGCCTGTTCAAGGTAATCCGGGGGTTGAGGGCCTAGGTACAATTATTCAAGGTTCACTTGAAACATCAAATGTAAATGTGACCGAAGAGTTGGTTAATTTGATTGAAACTCAGCGAGTTTACGAAATGAACTCAAAGGTAATTTCAGCGGTTGATGAAATGATGAGCTACATCAATCAACAATTATAGTTTTGGGGGATTGTATGCGTAATATTATGTTATTTGCAGTAGGGACTTTACTGTTAAGCGGTTGTGTATCTACACAAAATAATGAAGTAGTACAGGACGATCCCTATTATGCACCTATGTATCCAGAGCCTAATATGGAGCCAGTAGTAGCAACCGGCTCTTTGTTCAGTACACAATTATCGAATGACCTATATGCCGATAAAAAAGCACTTAGAACAGGCGATATCATTACGGTTAAATTACAAGAGTCGACCCAAGCCACAAAAGCGGCTAAAACAGAAACAGATAAAGAAACCGATGCCAGCCTCGACCCTGTTATTGGCTTAGGTGGTTTACCGGTTAATATTGGTGGCGATAGTATTCAATTTGGGGTTGGTAGTGATGCGTCGTTTAAAGGTGACTCAAAATCAAATCAATCAAACAGCCTAGTTGGCGATATTTCGGTTAACGTGATGCGAGTATTACCAAATGGTAATTTAGTGATTCGTGGTGAAAAATGGCTAACGCTAAATACCGGTGAAGAATTTATTCGCTTAGAGGGGTTAGTGCGTCCACAAGATGTTAATGCTGATAATACCGTTGAGTCTAATCGAATTGCGAATGCGCGTATTCAGTATTCAGGTAAGGGTCAAACTCAAGAGGCACAAAGCCCGGGTTGGTTAACGCGTTTCTTTAGTAGCTCATTGTTTCCCTTTTAGAGGACATTCAACATGAATGGTTTTAAAGTTTTTTGTTTTATGGTGCTACTAGGCTGGCAATTTACTGCCAGTGCTGAGCGAATTAAAGATGTGTCTATGGTCGAAGGGGTGCGCTCAAACCAATTAGTGGGCTATGGATTGGTTGTTGGTTTACCAGGTACCGGAGAGCAAAGCCGTTTTACCGAGCAAAGTTTTAAAGGCATGCTTAATAGTTTTGGTATTACACTACCTGCGAGTTTAAAGCCAAAAATTAAAAATGTTGCAGCAGTCGCGGTTCATGCAGAACTCCCCCCATTTAGAAAGCCAGGGCAAACTATAGATATTACTGTGTCATCAATTGGTAGTGCGGGAAGCTTACGTGGCGGTACGTTATTACAAACATTTTTAAAAGGGGTTGATGGCAATGTATATGCTATTGCACAAGGGAGCTTAATTGTTGGTGGCTTAGGTGCTGAAGGCCTAGATGGTAGCCGAGTCGTGATTAATACGCCAACCGTAGGGCGTGTGCCAAACGGTGCAACCGTTGAACGTGCCGTTAAAAGCCCATTTATGCAAAACGACTATATTACCTTTAATTTAAACCGTCCGGACTTTACAACCGCAAAACGTTTAGAGAAAACCATTAATGATTTAATCGGCCCAAATAGCGCACAAGCACTCGATGCCGCCTCTATTCGGGTTGTTGCGCCACGAGATGCCTCGCAGCGCGTATCG
Source organism: Pseudoalteromonas sp. S4741 (assembly GCF_005886135.1). Classification (NCBI taxonomy): domain Bacteria; kingdom Pseudomonadati; phylum Pseudomonadota; class Gammaproteobacteria; order Alteromonadales; family Pseudoalteromonadaceae; genus Pseudoalteromonas; species Pseudoalteromonas sp. S4741. The sequence continues at coordinate 9,750 of NZ_PNCN01000042.1, forward strand.
TATTTATCGACCCTTGAAAACTTAGAATTTAAGCCTGCGGATACTTCGGCAAAAATAATTGTTAATTCGCGTACCGGCACCATCGTTATAGGCAAAAATGTAAAATTACAACCTGCGGCAATTACCCATGGTGGTTTAACAGTCACGATTGCTGAGCAACAAAATGTGGCGCAGCCAAACCCGTTAGCAGAAGGCGAAACCGTTGTTACACAGCAAAGTATTATTGATGTTAATCAAGATGATTCACGCGCTTTTGTATTTGATCCTGGTGTGAGTCTTGATGATTTAGTTCGCGCAATTAATGAAGTTGGCGCTGCTCCTGGTGATTTAATGGCGATTCTTGAAGCGTTGAAAGAGGCGGGAGCCATAAACGGGCAACTTGTTATTATATAGAGGATTTTTAAATTGAATAATTTTGGTGTGTCTCATGGTTCCGTATAAAATGGTTTTAATATGTTTATAGCATTAATAACTGCTCGTGGTGGTTCAAAAGGCCTACCTAAGAAAAATACTCTACTTTTAAATAATAAACCAGTGATAAGTTGGACAATTGAGGCAGCATTGCAATCAAGTTCAATAGACCGAGTATATGTTTCTACTGAAGATGATGAAATAAAGAAGCTTTGCAGTAACTACAACGTAGAAATTATTGATAGACCGCTTCATTTGGCCTCTGATGAAGCAAGTAGCGAAGAGGTTATTTGGCATGCTTATCAGTATTTCGCTACTAATAGAGTGCCTGTCGAGACAGTTGCATTACTGCAACCTACATCACCTCTAAGAGTAGCGCGAGATATCGACTCTGCATATGAAGAATATATTAAAAATGATGCTAGAATGGTTGTAAGTGTATTTGAACCATCTCAATCGCCAGCTAAAGCATATATATTAAATGGAAATGGACAATTAACTGGGTTGTACAATAGCCAAGCACCTTATGAAAGACGCCAAGATTTACCTTTAGCTTATCAACCTAATGGTGCTATATATATATTTTCCAGTAAGGAGTTTGCCCGAGAAAGAAAGCTTCCTAAGAGAATGGTTTTTCCCTACATCATGAGTCAGAGTGATTCAATTGATTTAGATACCTATAATGATTTAAAGCAGATAGAAAGAAGGTTAGAGGAGAGAGAATGTTAAACCCAGTATTTGAGTTACTTAATATAAAGACAGGTTTAGACTACGATCCTTTGATTATTGCTGAAATAGGGATTAATCATGGCGGTTCACTTCGTGAAGCATTTAAAATCGTAGATTCAGCAATCCGTGCGGGTGCAAAAGTAATTAAGCACCAAACACATATAGTGGATGATGAAATGAGTATAGAGGCAAAGAGTGTTATACCTGGCAATGCTGACATTTCTATATACGATATTATGTCTCGATGTGCATTAAGTGAGAAGGATGAAATAGCTTTAAAAAATTATGTTGAAGAAAATGGAGCTATATTTTTGAGCACCCCTTTTTCAAGGGCTGCAGCTCTTCGTTTAGAAAGAATGAATGTTTGCGCATATAAAGTAGGATCCGGGGAGTGTAATAATTACCCTTTGTTAGAGTTAATCGCTAGCTTTGGTAAGCCTGTAATAATTAGTACCGGAATGAATGATATTGCTTCAATAAAAAAAGCAGTAAGTATATTTAAAAGTTACAAAACTCCATTTTCGTTACTTCATACAACAAACCTTTACCCTACACCAGATAACTTGATCCGACTTGGTGCTATGCAGCAGCTTCAAGAAGCATTCCCTGACGTAGTTATAGGCTTATCTGATCACAGTATTGATAATTTAGCTTGTCTAGGAGCTGTAGCGGCTGGAGCATCCATTTTGGAACGACATTATACCGATACTAAATTCCGAGAAGGCCCTGATATTTGTTGCTCGATGGATGAAAAAGAATGTAAAGATTTAATTGGGCAATCTAAGCGAATGGCTATGATGAGGGGGGGACAAAAAAAAGCTTCTTTAGAAGAGCAAGTTACAATTGATTTTGCTTATGCTAGCGTTGTTACAGTTGCGCCTATTAAAAAAGGTGAAAAACTGACTGCGAATAATTTATGGGTCAAAAGGCCAGGCACTGGTGACTTTCTAGCTAGTGATTATGCAAACCTATTAGGGAAAGAAGTGAACCAAGATGTTGACGCAAATATTCAGTTAAAAAGAGAGTATTTAGAATAAGATGAAGAAAATTTTATTTTTGACTGGAACTAGAGCTGATTTCGGAAAACTAAAAAGTTTAATTTGTAAAATAGAACAATCAGAAACTTTTGAAGCTCACCTTTTCGTGACAGGTATGCATATGCTTTCCAAATATGGTATGACCGCTAAAGAAGTTGAAAAGTCCAACTTTAGCTCGATCTATAAGTACATAAATCAAAATACCTCAGATTCGATGGATATAATATTAGCAAAGACAATACAAGGAATTTCAGATTACTCAAAAGAGCTTAAACCAGACATGATAGTTGTTCATGGTGATCGTGTAGAAGCCCTTGCTGGCGCGATTGTTGGTGCATTGAACAATATTTTAGTTGCTCACATTGAAGGGGGAGAAGTTTCAGGTGCAATTGATGAACTAATCCGGCATTCTGTATCCAAAATGTCTCATTTACATTTTGTATCAAACTCTATTGCAGAAAAAAGATTAATCCAGCTGGGCGAAAAGAGTAATAGTATATTTATTATAGGATCACCGGATCTAGATATTATGACTTCTTCTAACCTTCCAAGTATTGAAAGGACAAAAGCTAGATATGATATAAATTTCGAAGATTACGCAGTTTTTATGTATCACCCTATCACAACAGATTTAGATTCCTTAAAAGAGAATATAAGGCAATCTATTAACGCTATGTTAGAAAGTCAAAGAAATTACATCGTGATTTACCCTAATAATGATGATGGTTCTGAAGTAATTATCTCAGAATTAGATAAATTGAAATCGCACAAGAAATTCAGGGTATACCCAAGTTTAAGGTTTGAACACTTCCTAACACTTCTAAAAAATGCGCAATTTATTCTTGGTAATTCTAGTGCAGGTGTTAGAGAAATGCCTTTCTATGGGTTGCCTAGTATTAACATAGGTAAGCGGCAAGAAAATCGAGCTAGTGCGCCTTCAATAATTAATTGCGAAGATGATAAACATAGTATTTTGGAAGCTATAAACTCAATTACTGATCAGAGTTTGAAACCTACAGAAGAGTTTGGAAATGGAAACAGTGATGAGCTTTTCTATAAAGTTTTAACTAAAAAATCTATTTGGCAGACTACTAAGCAAAAAGCATTTATACCAATAGTATGATAAAAGTATTACATATAGCTTCATTTATAGGCAATGTTGGTGACAACGCTAGCCATCAAGGGTTTTATAGTTTACTAGGTGAGCTTGATCTTGAATATTCTGTTACTCAGCTTGAAATAAGAAAATCTTATAATAATTATACCGAGAAGGATAAGTTGAACTTTGATCTTGAGTTCGTCCATTTTGCTAATAAGTTTGATCTTGTTGTAGTTGGTGGTGGTGGATTTCTTGATTATTGGGTGGAAGGTAGTGCAACAGGGACAACTTTTAATATTGAATTGGAGTTATTAGATAAAATAGAAGCTCATATTTTATTTACTAGTATTGGGTGCAGCCCATCTAAAAAAGTACCAAAAGAAAATTATCGAAAGTTTGAGCTATTCTTTAAGTTTATTTTAAATAAGAATAATATAACCGTTGCACTACGAAACGATGGATCGCACGACTCACTTCGAAGAGATTTTCCACTAATAGACATATCTTTAGTTCCTATGCTGTTAGATCACGCTTTCTTTTATCAACCTAGTTATTTAAACCAAATTTCAATAGATGGCGATTATGTTTGTATAAATATAACCAATGATCAGCTTGAGATGTATAACGATGGACGAAAAATCACTTCGAAAGATTGGTATCATGAAGAGCTTGCCACATTAGTTGAATCATTAGCTTTGGATTTAGGTTACAAAATTGTATTTGTTGCGCATATTCATAGTGACGTTATAGCTATTTCTGAATTCATGCCTTATTTAAGTGAAAATGTTAAGAGGGAGAATTTGGTTATTGCTCCATATTATCAGGGCGATAGAGGAGCTGACTTAATTTTTGGTTTATATGCTAATAGCTCATTCGTAATTGGCTCAAGATACCACTGTAATGTTTGCTCAATGGTTTCCGATGTAGCGACTGTTGGACTCTCTCCGCTGAAACGAATACAATTTATCCATGAACAACTTTCATTATCAGATTCTTACTTTTTTATCGAGCCAGGGTTTGCTCAGAAAATACTATCTTTAGATTTAGAATCGGTTCTCATAGATAAAGCTCAACTAGAAAGTTTAAAAAAAATGACCCTTTCCTATTACAGAAAATTATTTAGCAATTTAGTGAATATTAATTAAATAATTTATAGTTTATCTACCTTTGAATCTTGATGCTGGCTCGAAAATTGCTTTATTAGAATATCGTTAATTCTTGTGTCAAATTGCTGATGGATACTAATCATCTCGATAAACAAAACTTCTTTGATTTAGGTAATCTTAATACTTTACGCCAAGATGCCTTAAAAAGTGATGCCTCGCCAGAAGCATCAAAAGAAGCATTAAAAAAAGCAGCGGCACAATTTGAATCTATTTTTACGCAGATGTTGCTTAAAAGCATGCGTAAAGCCAATGAGGCTTTTGAAGACAAAGAAAGCCCATTTAATGCAAGTGGCGTGAAGTTTTTTGAAGAAATGCACGACCAACAGATGGCTACAGAGCTTTCATCAAATGGCTCTTTAGGTCTTGCAGATTTAATTGTGCAGCAACTATCGCCAGATGGAAAAAACTTTATGCCAGGCTCTGTTCTTCGTACAACGTCAGATTTCTTTAGTGACCAACGTGCGGGTAGCACCTTACCTCATCAAGAAAACCAAAAGGTCACTGAAAAAGTGCCGCTCGTTGATTCAACTGAAAAAAGCGAACAAAACACAGCGTCTGGCACATTTGAAAATGCTGAGGAATTTGTAAGCGCAGTGTGGGAACACGCAAAAATAGCGGCTAAAAAAATTGGTTTAAATCCGGCGGTTATGGTCGCACAAGCAGCATTAGAAACTGGCTGGGGTAAACATATTATTAGTAAAGGTGATGGCAATAGCTCAAACAATTTATTCAATATTAAGTCAGATAAAAGTTGGCAGGGCGAAAAAGCCAGTAAGATCACTTTAGAGTTTGAGCAAGGCGCTGCAGTTAAAAAGCAAGCAAGCTTTAGAGCGTATGACTCAATAAAAGATAGCGTGAATGATTTTGTGGATTTTTTAACGCAGAACCCTCGCTACCAAGAAGCATTACAAAATACCGCAAAACCAGCTGCCTTTTTAGATTCACTTCAAAAAGCTGGTTATGCCACAGATCCCAATTACGCTGACAAAATTAAGCAGGTGTTAAACCACACAGAGCTTAAAACATTGGCGACATCATTGGTTCGCCAAGGAGTAAATTAACATGTCGTTTAACATATTTGACATAGCAAGCTCAGGAGTTCGTGCTAGCTCTGAGTTACTGCAAACCACCAGTAAGAACATTGCTAATGTGAATACGGTGGGGTATGTACGCGAACGTACAGAGCACATGACCATGATCGACAATCAAGTGGGTCGTGGAGATACCTATCGCTTATTAAATGAGTTTGCGCAAAAACAACTTAACCGCGATACCTCAAATAAAACCTTTTTTGATCAATTTGTTACTGAAGCGAGTCGGGTCGATACCTTATTTTCAGAAGAATCAAACAGTTTGTCGACCAGTGTTAATTCCTTTTTTAACAATATTCAAGAAAGTTTAAATCAACCGTCTTCATCTGTTGCACGTTCATTAGTGATGACAGATGCTCAAAGTTTAATTGAGCAAATGGATCGTTTATCGGGGATTGTTATAGATCAACAAAGTGTGGTGAATGAACAACTAGAGATTTTCTCTGATGAAGCAAATAACCTGATTCAAAACATTAGTACTTTAAATAATAAAATAGCCGCAGTGGATGGCACATCCCAAGAGTCTGGATCAAGTAGTTTATATAATGAAAGAGATAAAGCTATTCGAGATTTATCAGCCCTAATTGATATTGAAACCCTTGATGGCCCAAATGGTTCAAAACAAATTTATATGGGGACGGGTGAAGCACTGGTGATGGAGAATGGCACATTTAATTTATTTTCATTAACAGGTGACCCAGATCCTAATTTTAAAGAGTTACACCTTGATGTGAATGGCGGCAAAGCCGTGCCGCTTGAGGTGGATACGAGTAAATTAAAAGGCAAAATAGGTGGTTTGCTGGCGTTTCGTGATGACATTTTAGTACCCGCGCAAAGTCAAATAGGGCAAATGGGCTTAGCGCTTGCTGATGCATTTAATCAACAAAACCGCTTAGGGATGGACGCGAACGGTGAAATAGGTGGTGATATATTTACGATCCCAGATACACCTGCATTTGCTTATCAAGCTAATACAGGCAACTCAGCGATGACGGCAACACTGGAGCCCGGAAAAGGCAGTGAATTGCCAGCCAGCGATTTTGTTGTAACTTACACAAGCCCAACTACGGTAGAAATTCAGGCTATTGATAATAAAGGGAAGCCCATTGGCACTGCCTCAACTGCGGATGTAGTTGCTGGAGTCATTGACTCGTCAACAATTACGCCTTCAGGTGGTGAATCATTCGGTTTGGAGCTCACAGTATCAGGCACGGCGAATACTGGAGACCAGTTTATGGTTAAATTAAATTCGCAAGCGTCCACCAATTTAGAACTTGCCACAAATAGGCCAGAAGATTTAGCTTTAGCATCTCCTATTCGTACAGCGAATGATATAGCTAATACCAGTGATGCAGCTATTACAGCGGGAACTGTATCAGATGCAAGCAACTTTGGTTCGCCACTAAGCCTGCCTAATGGAAGCATTACGATTTCTAAAACAGCGGAACCAGACGAGTACACTGTGTCTGATGGGGTGAACAGCACAACATTTAATGGTACACCGCCATTAAATAACGTGCTCGCAACGGCAGGCGGTGGTTTTGAAAATTACGGTTTTGACTTTGATATTGAAGGCACACCGGCGTTAGGTGACACATTCACTGTGGAGGCAAACGAAAGTGGTTTCGACGATAACCGTAATGGGCAGCTTTTAGCTGACATTCAAAACTCAAACATCGTGAGACGAAATGTAGAAGGTTCGCCAGGTAACAATCACCAAACATTTAATCAATCTTATACTGGCTTAGTATCAGATATCGGTGTAGTGACTCATCAAGCGCAAACCAGTGGTGCAGCGTTTACAGCGCTAGCTGAGCAGTCAGAAGCGTGGTATGAATCCTTATCTGGGGTAAATCTTGACGAAGAAGCCGCTAATTTACTGCGTTTTCAACAATCGTATGCCGCATCAGCGCAAGTATTGTCTACTGCTCGCGCTATTTTTGACACTTTACTTAATGCTGCGAGGTAATTATGCGTTTATCTAATAATTTACTATATCAAAACAGTGTTAATAAAATGCTTGACGGTCAGCAAGGAGTTGCCAATGCGCAAGAGCGAGTTACAACCGGCAAAAAGTATTTATCAACTGCCGAAAGCCCATCAGCATACTCGCAAGCAGCCTTATTCACTAATAAAATACAAACCAACGAGCAATATACAAAAAATATTAATCAACTAAATGGCCGTTTAGAAACAGAAGAAAGTATTCTACAAAGCATTAATACGACCATACAGGCTGCGCGAGATTTAGCTATTAGCGCAGGTAATGGAGCAATGAGCAATGACGATTTAAAAGCCAAAGCCAGTGAACTAGCAGAATTACAAAAGTCACTTGTTAGTTTAATGAATAGCCAATCAGAAGATGGTAAATATATATTTTCCGGTTATCAAGATAGTACGCAAACGTATAGTTTTAATAGTGGCTCTGGTAAATATGAATACCAAGGCGATCAGGGCCAGCATAGTGTGACTATCGCTAAAGGCGTTGATGTTAAATCAAGTGATAATGGCTTTACTACCTTTGAAAAAGTCGATGCAAGGCTAAATGTAGCATCAAACTCAGGGACACCTGCGGGCGGCATTACAAGCGGTACTGTGTATGTTAAAAATCAAGCGGATTTTGATAAATTCCATCAAGCCAATTACGATCTTAGCCCAACAGCAACGGTGGCAGATAATTCTTATCAAGTCGAAGTATTAGCGGGAGTTAACCCAGGTGACCCTGATACTTATACTATTACGCATGCGGATGGCACACCTTTAAACCCTGCGGTAACAGGTGAGTATACCGATGAACCTATAGAGTTTGCCGGTATGGAGTTTAAGTTAGCAGGTGCTGCACCAGGTACCTTTGACTTTACTTTAGAAAAACCCGGTAAAGAAAATGTCCTCAATACGATGCAAAACCTTATTACAGATTTAAACAGTGGTCTTAATGGTGATGCATTACATGACGCGTTGGCAGATAGCCTAGTACAATTACAACGTGCAAGTGAGCAGGTTGTATTTACCCAAGCAGGCCTTGGCGCACGTATGATTGTGGTAGAAAGAGTAACAGATTCAAACATGGCATTAGATATTAATAATAAAGCGAATAAAAAGGATATTGTTGAAGTTGATATGGCACAAGCCATTAGCGACTTAACTAAACAAGAAACATCTTTGCAGGCCTCGCAGGCAACTTTTGGCCGCTTGGCAAAGTTATCGCTATTTGATTACTTGTAACTATAAAGCCATAGGTAATAAATTGCCTTCTTTCATTTAAAACCAGTGACAATTTATTGCCACTGGTTTTTTATTACTTATTAGTTACTTATTAAAATAAAAAAATCATTTAAAACATGTGGTTAATTTATTTATTAAAGTTGGCACAGTAACTGCTTTATTTTAACCGTCGAGCGCGTGGTTCCTATAATTCATTGAACCACACCCAGTTAAAACTAGGAGATGGTAAAATGGCATTAACAGTCAATACTAATGTGTCGTCACTTAACGCACAGCGAAACCTTAATAAGTCAGGCGAAGGGCTAGCTACTTCGATGGAACGCTTGGCATCAGGAATGCGTATCAATAGCGCAAAAGATGATGCGGCAGGTCTACAAATTTCAAACCGTTTAACCTCGCAGATAAATGGCTTATCAGTCGCGCAGCGTAATGCGAATGATGGTATTTCGATGGCGCAAACCGCGGAAGGTGCGATGCAAGAGTCGACCAGTATTCTTCAGCGTATGCGTGAGCTTGCACTTCAAGCTGCTAATGGTTCAAACTCAGCAGAAGATCGTGAAGCACTGCAAAAAGAAGTATCTGCACTTCAAGTTGAATTGACTCGTATAGCCGATACAACTTCTTTCGGTGGTCAACAGCTTCTGGATGGAAGCTATGGCAGTAAAGCATTCCAGGTTGGAGCGAATGCGAATGAAACGATTAATGTTTCTTTGTCAAGTGTTGCAGCAGAAAAGATAGGTTCAAACCGTGTTGATTTGCAAGGAGCGACTACATCAGGCGGTACTGGTGATGGTTTTGGTCAAGTTACAGCTACAAGCACTACAGGCACATTAGCAACAAGTGCAACAACATATGGGGATTTGGAAATATCTGGCAGGGATGATTCCACAGTAGATATTGTTGATGGTTCTAGTGCTGAGCAAGCTGCTGCGGCAATAAACAGTGTCAAAAGCTCTACCGGTGTAACAGCTCAAGCTAAAACAGAAGCAAAACTTGATGTTGCAGGTACACAAACCCCTAAGGGTGACCCTATCAGTTTTGAACTGAACGGAGAGAAAGTGTCTTTTGTTGCTACAGGCACTGCAGCAGGTGATGAACAAGCCATGGCTGAAGCAATTAATAAAGCGACTGATGAGCACGGTGTAACAGCAACACTTGAAAATGGCGTGCTTTCTGTATCGAACAATAATGGTAAAGATATAGAAGTGACAGGTTTTACAGGCGGCGCTGGCTCTTCGCTTGATATTACCCCTCAAGGTTTTGAAGATGGCTCTGATGGCGCAGCTGTAACCTTAACAACGGCAGGTACAGATTCAGCTAGAATCACTGGTGCAATTCAGTTAAATTCATCAGAGACCTTTACTACCACAGCAGCTAATACACAGTTAGATGATGTAACTACTCCGGTAACAAGTTCGCTTGATAATGTGGCTGATATTAGTGTTACCAGTCAAAAAGGTTCGCAGGATGCGCTCTCGATTATTGATAACGCCATTGCCAATATTGATGCTCAGCGTGCAGGCTTAGGTGCTGTTCAGAACCGCTTTAGCCATACTATTAGTAACTTGGCAAACATATCTGAAAATGTGTCTGCATCACGAAGTCGTATTCAAGATACTGACTTTGCAAGTGAAACTGCAGCAATGACGAAAAATCAAATACTGCAACAAGCGGGTACATCTATCTTGTCGCAAGCGAATCAAATACCACAAGCCGCAATTAGTTTATTAGGTGGTTAATTAAAGCGTTGCTCTTGCACAATTAAAAAGTATACGAAAAGCGCACGGGGTGCGCTTTTTTACTACGTAACAATAAACCATGTTGGCGGCAATTTACCTGGCACTACTATACTTCGATTAAAGTTTTTATTTCTCAGGAAGCGCCCAGCGCCTCTTATATCTTTGTGGTAATTAATGACTAAATAAATTCACCACCGAGCTGCACAGAATTCCACAGAGAAAACTAAAATAAAAAAGCAGAAATAAGTATGGGGTGTTTAATGAAAAGTGCGATGTAAAATTTCGCCTACAACGCTGTGTTTATCACTGTAGAATAAGGTTTTAGCCAAAAATCATAAAATAAATTTAAAGTAAAAAGTAATTAAAATCAGATGATTAAATTTATCATCTTCAATTAAACACACTTTTTTTAAAAAAAAGCTAAAGATAATTTAACTGCCGCCGTTAACTTAACCAGTACAGAGCTTGAACATACAATTGTGACAGTTCTTGGTTAAATCAAAACAGCAACATTACGTAAGTAATCAGGAGTTTTATCATGGCTTTAACAGTAAATACAAATGTATCTTCATTAAACGCTCAGCGTAATCTTTCAAAATCAGGCCAAGGCTTAGCGACATCAATGGAGCGCTTGGCTTCAGGTATGCGTATTAATAGCGCAAAAGATGACTCAGCTGGTCTACAAATTTCAAATCGCTTAACCTCACAGGTAAATGGTTTAGCGGTAGCGCAGCGTAATGCCAACGATGGTATTTCAATGGCACAAACCGCAGAAGGCGCGATGAACGAGTCGACAAGTATTTTGCAACGTATGCGTGAGCTTGCACTGCAATCAGCAAATGGGTCGAACTCAACAGAAGATCGTGAAGCACTACAAAAAGAAGTGTCAGCACTACAAGTTGAATTAACGCGTATTGCAGAAACAACTTCATTTGGTGGTCAACAATTGCTTGATGGTAGCTTTGGTTCTAAATCATTCCAAGTGGGTGCTAATTCAAACGAAACTATTAATGTGTCATTATCAAGTGTAGCGGCAAATAAAATAGGCACTAATCAAGTTAATTTACAGGGTGATACTGCTGGACTTGGTGAAGCATCTGCAGCAGATAGTACAGGTGCTATAGATAATGGTGTTGCTGGAGGTGATTACACAATCAAAGGCAGGGAAGAAGCAACGGTTACAATAGGGGCTGAAGCAACTGCATCTGAAATTGCTGGTTCAATAAATAGTTATACTGGGACTACAGGCGTTTCTGCACAAGCTCGTTCTGAAGCTAAGATTGAAGTAACAACAGCAGGTGATGTAGGTGAAACAATTAGTTTTAAGCTTGATGGAGCAGGCTTAGATGATGGTGATGAAATAACAGTATCTTATGTTGGTACAGGAAATGTTGAAAGTGATCAACAAGCTATGGCTGAAGCCATTAATGCTAAAACGGATGAACATGGTGTAACAGCATCAATTGAAAATGGTGACTTAACCATTTCAAATAATACAGGTGAAGATTTAGAGTTAACTAGCTTAGCTGAAAGTGCTACAGGATCAACTGCAACGACTGTTGGTATAAGTGTTACAGGGCAAACATATGATGGTGAAGATAGTGATACTGCGCAAACTCTAGCAGCTGGTGATGGTGTAATAGTTGCTGGTACGGTACAGTTAAATTCAGCTGAAGTATTTACAGTTACAAGTGATGATGCAACTATTGCCGCAGATACTAATGAAAATGTAAGTACTCTTGAAAATGTCGCCTCAGTTGATATTACAGACCAAAGAGGCTCGCAAGATGCGCTAGCTATCATCGATAATGCAATTGCTAATATTGACTCTCAGCGAGCAAATTTAGGTGCGGTACAAAACAGGTTTGGTCATACAATCAGCAACCTTGCAAATATCTCTGAGAACGTATCTGCTTCACGTAGCCGTATTCAAGATACTGACTTTGCTACAGAAACCGCGCAAATGACTAAAAACCAAATATTGCAACAAGCGGGTACATCAATCTTGTCGCAAGCGAATCAGTTACCACAAGCAGCACTTAGCTTAATTGGCTAATAGCAAAAAAGTAAATGATTAGCTAAGCTAATGGTTAAGTCAGCATTAGTTGCATAAAAATTAAAAAGGGGGATGGCTTAGCTAACCTCCTTTTTGCGTTTTTTACCTCAAAGGTACAAATAAAAAAAGGAGGCGTTATGAGTGCAATAAACCAAAGCCCTGATTTCGCTCTCGCTGTGCAAAAAGTAGATAGCAAGGTTGAAGCTAGCCCACAACTTACTGCTAATGCGACAGCAGAGCCAAATCAAACGGACGGCAATACTCAAAAGCAAGCGTCAGATTTTGCAAGTAATGAACAGCATCAACAAACTGAGAAGCAGCTTGATCATGACCAGCTTGAAAAAGTGGCGCAGCAATTGCAGGATTTTATGGGAGAAATGAACCGTAGTCTGCAATTTAAAGTAGATGAAGAGTCAGGCCGTGATGTGATAAAAGTAATTGATAAATCAAGTGGCGATGTGATCAAACAATACCCATCTGAAGAAGTATTAAGCTTAGTGGCGAAACTGTCTGAAACGGCAGGTATGTTAATCGATCAATCAGTGTAGTTTGAGTATATAAAAGTATGAGGGTGTAAATATGACTATTTCATTTAATGGTTTAGGGTCTGGCTTAGCGGTATCAGATATTGTTGATGCTTTAGTTAATGCAGAGCAAGCACCGTTTACATCACGCTTAAATACAAAAGAAGCAACGCTTACGACCGATATTTCAGCAGCAGGTGCATTAAAGTCAGCCCTTGCAAAACTACAAACATCCATGGAAGCCTTAGGTGACGTTGATAACTACCAAAAACGCAGTGTTTCTGGTAATGACGATTTTATTTCGTTAAGTTCAGATAAAGACGCCCAGCCGGGTAGTTATAATGTAAAGGTCGATGCATTAGCGCAAGCCCATAAGCTGTCATCGCCTGCGTTTGCAGCTGATGAAGCCATTGGTGGCGGCGTTATTACGATTGGCTCTGGTGATAACAGTTTTTCCACCGTATTATCACCGACTAATACCCTTCAAGATTTAAGAGACCAAATTAATAACGGCCCATTTACAGGCTCAGATTCTAACGATTCTGTAGTCGCGACCATTGTGACCAGTGATGAAGGCCAGCACCTAGTACTCACCAGTAAAGAAACCGGTGAAGAAAATGCGATTACTATTACCGTGCAAGACAGCGATGGTAACAACACAGATACCGGCGGTTTATCGCGCCTAGCATATGATGTTTCTGATGCTGACCCTGTAAGTCATGTTACTAATATTACTGAAGTCAATGCCGCGCAAAATGCACAAATAACTATAGACGATACTTTAGTTGTGTCGAGCAGTAGCAATGAGTTTACAGGAGTAATTGATGGTATCGATATAACAGCCAAAAAAGTACATGATACCGACGATGATGAAAGTAGCCTAAAAGTAACCGAAAATAACAGCAATATACAAGCTGGCTTAAACAGCTTTATCGAAAGCTACAATGAATTACTTGAGTTAAGTAATAACTTGGGGGCTTCAGGTGAAGATGGTGTAGGGGTTATGGCGGGCGACTCAATGTTACGTGGGGTGATGTCAAAGCTGCGTCAACAGTTGACCAATGAAGTGCCATTAAGTGATGGCAGCAGTTTATCACTTTCGCAATTAGGCGTTGAGGCTGATCGTTACGGCAAGCTAACTTTAGATACAGAGCGACTCAATGAACAAATTGAAAATGGTGTCGATTTAGTACAAGAGTTCTTTTTAGGTGAGAGTGATGACGAGGGTTTTGCCCAGTCGTTTGATGAGCTAATGAGCTTTTACACTGATAGCGATGGCATCGTACAAAACCGTATTGATAGTAAGCAAACACAGTTAGACGGAATTGATGATGAGCGTATCGACTTTGCCCGCAAAATGGAATCATTGGAATCAAGGCTGTACGCACAGTACAACAGTATGGATTTGCTGGTAGCGCAACTTAATTCAACTAGTAGCTATGTGCAGGCCCAGTTAGAGAATATGCCTGGTGTTGTAAAACAAGACTAAATAAAGCAACAATGATAAAAAGCGCTAAACTCACAGTTGGCGCTTTTTTAGTTATAAAGGTTTGTATTTAGAAATAGCTTTAGAGGACTGCTTTTTTTTCAACAGTGCTTCAGCAGTTTCACTTTTAACCCGCATTGCAGTAGATAAGGCGTTTTTTATTTCTACTTGAATACTGGCAAGTTCGTCACGGGTTGGCTTATTCGAGCCTTTCCCCTCACACCACTGTTGTATTAATGAGTTTAAATCGTTGAGTGATAACAAAGCATCATCAGCATTACCTTCACTCGTTTGCTCTTTAACGAGTGAAAGTAATTGGGTTACTTGCGTCGCATTCACTTGTGTTGTCATTATAAAGCAGGGCTGCGTTCATTTGCAGGTATATTGTCCCAACCTTCTTTGACTTCTTTTACAATACTGACGACTTCATTAATAGCATCAATGTCGTTATTTACATTGGCTTCAACTAATTTACGTTGGCAATAATCATATAATGCAAGCAAGTTATTTGAAATGCTTTGATCTTGCTCAACCTCTAAATTAAGTGCATCTTGCAAAGCACCAAACAATAAAATGCAAGTAGATAGGTTTTCACCTTTTTTTTCAATTTCTTTTCGCTCAATAAATCCTTTTGTTGCGGCAAGTCGTCCGATGATATTGCTGAAAATTAGGTTTATTTGTTCATAAGGAGTCATATCGTTAATGTTGCTAACACTAACTTGACTGTATTTTTTTACTGAAATATGTGCCATGGTAAAACCTTGAATCAATATATTTATAAATCTAAAGCAAATATAATGCCATGTTTTTGGTTTGGGTGCTGTAGCTGTTTGTCACAAGCATATACCGAATTACTTAATTTATCCAACATTGGGAAATAAAAAGTAAAAGAAAGCTTAGTTTGGTTTGTCAAAAAACCGACGTGACACTAGCTAATTTACTGGCCTATTATTTGCTATAAAATTAAGTTGTATAAATTTTTTGCGTGAGAATAGATAAACTATTCAACAGGCCGTTTACATGTTAACGACTAATAAATTACGGGAATGTATATTTTGACTGATAGTGAGATTCAAATTAAAGAAATGCTTTTACAAGCTACCTTGTTGGCAAATCTAAGTTATTTTAAAGAGAAGTTACCAGCTATTTATGAACAATTTAAAGACTTTAAAGCGACAGACACCGGTATTGCTTTTGATAAAAATGGAAATATAAATTTATTGAATAATGGTTGCTTCGTATATGAAGAAAGCCCCTTACTTTTAGCTAAAAAGCAGGTGTCTAAGTACCTTAATAATCCTGTTTATTCTCGTTATGAAATACAACACTCTCCAGATGAGGAAATGTATTTCAAACAGCAAGCATTACTGAAATCAATGTATAATGTACGCAATGAACAAACTACAGGTAAAATTATAAGGCCTACACAGGAAAAAAGGCTTGATTTTGTATGTTTCTTGGGTGCAGGTCTTGGCTATCAAATTGAGGAGCTTTTTAATCAGAAAGAGCTTCTTAATGTTCTGTTGTTTGAGCCAAACCCCAGTGCTTTCTATGCTCTATTACATTGTATAGAACTAAGACCTTTAGCTGAACGTTGTGTTTCTTTAGGCGGAGTATTTCGTATTTGTGTTGGTGGAGATGAAAGCTCAGTAGTCTATGAGGTTAATTCACTTCTACATAAGCAAGGGATGTTTAACGTAAGTTTAATTCACTATTTTAAACATTATGATAGTCCTTTAATGGAAAAAACCATTAATAAAATTAAAAGTCTTGGGTATAGATGGAGTTCAGGTTGGGGCTTTTTTGAAGATGAAGTTATTGGCTTAGAACATACATTGTCTAATTTAAAATCAAAATTCCCAGTAATTAAACATTCGGCCTCGATAAGAAACCCTTTAAAAAAAGCGCCAGTTTTTCTTGTCGCTAATGGACCTTCTTTAGATTTAGCAATTAATTTTATAAAACTACATATTGAAGATCTCGTTATTGTTTCCTGCGGTACAGCTCTGAAAGCTTTATTGTCTAATAATATTAAACCCGACATTCATGTTGAAATGGAGCGCTCTCCTAGGTTGGAATATTCTGTGTTAGCTGTAGAGAGGGATAAAGAAATTGATGTTGGTTTTGAACAACTAAATATTGTAGCACTTAATACTGTATATACTCCGATTTTGGCGAGGTTTAAGTCAACGTTTTTATTAACAAAAATCAATGATGCTGGTGGGACATTTATCAAACTATCAGATAAAAATGCACAACTTTCATATCCTCGTTTTACTAACCCAACAGTGACTAATGCAGGCTTAGTTGTTGCAACTGAATTAGGGTTTGAAAACATATATTTAGTTGGGACTGATTTTGGTTTTATTTCAGAAGATACTCACCATGCAAAAGACAGTATTTATTATGATAAAGATTATAAATACAGAGAGAGAGCAGATAGGCTCATGCAGGGGCAAACAAAAGTTAAAGGCAATTTCAGAGATGAAGTGCTAACAACTTTTACTTTTGACTCATCAAGGGGAAGTGTTGAGGAATTATTGAAAAGTAAACCAAATGTTAGAGCTTATAATACATGTGATGGTGCGTATATTGAAAATGCTGAACCAAAAAAAATCTCTAATATTAAAGTAAATAACAAGATTTTAAATAAACCAGAAAAAATATTGTCACTCCTAAAGAATTCGTCTTCATTAGAGAACTTGTCTATGGAGGCGGTAGAAAGAAATACATTAAGTGTAGTTAGTAGTACAAAGTCATATCTAGAGGAGCTTTTACAAATTACAAATATGAATTTTGATAGTAGAGAGTCCTTAGCTGGGGCATTTTATTTACAAAATGAACTACTGCATAAAATTTCTAAAGATAATGAGGCTGTTTTTTGGTTAATTCAAGGTTCATTTAAATATTTTCAAAGTTACATTATGGCATGCAGCTATTATTACAGTAATTTGGAAAATCGAATGGAATTTATTAATGCTTGTGTTGATGCATTCCATGGCCACATAGAAGATGTATATATTGATTTAACAAAAGTGTGTAACATTTAGTGTGGTATATCTTTGAACATTTATGTAAAAATATTTATTAGGTACGTTAGCAATTTACTCTATGGCTTTATTAATTAACACTTATTACAGTGCTTTTGTATTAATCTCTAAAGTTTGTACATTGAAGGTTTTGACCCTTAATTATAAAGTGGATAGTGAAAAAGTGGCAGTTTTTTGGCAATGATGTCAAAAAACTGCCGTTGAGTGCTTGCATCCACGTCAAACTCGCTTACAATTTAAATACTAATAGCTTGTTGTAACTGTGGTTCGCTAACAAATGATCTTGATTCTAGATAATAATAATAATCGTGCGATTGGTTTACATGCTTCACTGACATTTATTGGTGAAGCTGTTTTAAGCCTTGACGAGGAAAAGTTCGAACAAGAGTGTAATAAGTACCAACAACAAGAATGCATGGTTATCTTGGGAGCGTTACAAGAGTTTGATCATGAAAGCTTAATTAAGCGCTATCCTGCAGTTCCTTTTTTATTAATTGGCGAAACCTTAAAACCACTACTGAGCATTGCTAATGTAGTGGGGTTGATTTCTGAGCCATTTAACCACGATGTCACTACTCAACTTTTGCACGATTGCCAGCAATATCAACGCATGTTGCCAAGCGATCATAAACACCCTAAACCACATAAATCGTTTGATGGTTTGGTTGGCGAAACTGAAGCTGTCAAAGATGTACGCTTTTTGATTGAGCAAGTGGCTAAAACTGATGCCAACGTACTTATTTTAGGAGAGTCGGGCACAGGTAAAGAAGTAGTTGCTCGTAACGTACATCTGCTTTCTAAGCGTAATAAAGGGCCTTTTGTTCCGGTAAACTGTGGGGCAATTCCTGCTGAGCTATTAGAAAGTGAACTATTTGGTCATGAAAAAGGTGCGTTTACTGGGGCTATTTCAGCACGAAAAGGCCGTTTTGAGTTAGCGCAAGGTGGCACGCTATTTTTAGATGAAATAGGGGATATGCCACTGCAAATGCAGGTTAAGTTACTGCGAGTGCTCCAAGAGCGTAGTTATGAGCGTGTTGGTGGTACCAAAGCGATTCAAGCTGATGTGCGTGTTATTGCCGCAACACACCGTGATCTTGAAAACATGATAGAACAAGGCTCGTTCCGAGAAGATTTATACTATCGCTTAAATGTTTTTCCTATTGAGAGTCCATCTCTTGCTCAACGCGCAGAAGACATCCCTTTGCTACTTAAAGAGCTTATGCGCCGCGTAAATGAGCAAAGCGGTACTACGGCTAAGTTTACAGAGCGTGCTATTGATAGTTTAAAAGAGCATTCTTGGCCAGGTAATATTCGTGAGCTGGCGAACCTTGTTGAACGCATGGTTATTATGTTTCCCGATAAAGTGGTGGATGTTCCTGATTTACCCAATAAATACCGCTACATTGAAGTTGAAGCCTATGAGCCACAGTACCCAGAAGAGCTGATGGAGCGTGATGCCTTTAATGATATTTTTAGTGGCGGATTTAGCGAAGATGAAATAGATCTAGAAGATGATTTTGTTCAGGCTGCACCTGGTTTATTGCCCGATGAAGGTATTGAGCTTAAAGAGTACTTAGCTGAGCTTGAAATTAACTTAATCACACAGGCATTAGAGCGCTTTGATTACGTTGTCGCCCGTGCTGCCGAGGTGCTTGGCGTAAGGCGAACCACTCTGGTCGAAAAAATGAAAAAATATAACCTGACGAGAGATTGAGAGCTAAGTACAGGTATTAGGTATTAGGTATTAGGTGTTGGGTATTAGGTATTAGGTATTAGGTATTGGGTATTAGATATTAGGTATTGGGTATTAGGTATTAGGTTAGAAAAACTAAACACTGGTAGTTACACTGAATCCGTTACCGGTTCTATTTTTTAGCAGGTTTACCCCACGTCTGCGTTGGGTGCCAACTTACTGTTTTTTGGGTAAATATAACAATTAAAGGGTTAAAACTAAAAAGCCTAAAGTTATGCTATTTGCTTAACCTTTAACCTTTAACCTTTAACCTTTAACCTTTAACCCTAACTTTTTAACTTCTTCTTTCCTAAAACAATTATTAATATGATCGTAAACCATACCGC
>NZ_PNCN01000043.1:0-12943 GCF_005886135.1 Pseudoalteromonas sp. S4741
GCTCGGTTTTTACTTATTCTTACATGGATGTAAGCCAGTAGAATAACGCAGGAGCAGTTATCGAGCCCACTAGGTTACAAACCTCGCGCCGCGATTAAATTGCCCCTAGTTTGAACAAATATTAATCCGCAAAGGTCAACAGACCCTAATAAGTTAAATTTCCTTTTTTTGATGATTTTGGCTTTTTTAGTACAGTTGTAAATAGAAGATTACATTTTATTTTGTCTCTTTTATGACAAAACTATTTAAGTTTTACACAACTAGTTATATCTTGCGTGTCTCTCACGTTTGATCAGGATCATTAAGTGCTTAAAAATAAAACAATAGGTAGCATGTTAATTGTTGCAGGAACCACCATAGGTGCAGGTATGCTTGCCCTGCCTATCGCCTCTGCAGGGCTTGGATTTAATACCGCGATGGTATTAATTATCGGTTGTTGGTTACTTATGACCTACACCGCTTTACTTATGTTGGAACTACATCAATACGCCCCTCGCGACGCCACTTTAAATACCTTGGCTAAGCTTTGGCTAGGTAAACGCGGTCAGTATGTGGCTAACTTTTCAATGATATTTTTATTTTATGCGTTATGCGCGGCCTACATAGCAGGTGGCGGAGCCCAGCTACAAGAACGTATAAACACTGGTTTTAACTTAAGTATTGCCCCACAGTTAGGCTCCGTTATTTTAGCGGTGGTGATTGCAGGTGTTGTCACTTTAGGCACCAGCAAGGTAGATAAGCTTAATAGAGTGCTGTTTAGTATAAAAATAGTGGTATTGGGTAGCTTATTTTATATGCTTACGCCTTATGTGCATGGCCAGCACTTACTTGAAATGCCGGTTGAGCAAGGGCTGATACTTTCGGCTATTCCTGTGGTATTTACCTCTTTTGGTTTTCATGGCTCTATCCCTTCTATTGTTAAATACGTTGGCCTTGAAATAAAAACTTTACGCAAAGTAATGATTGCAGGTGCCTCTTTACCACTGGTTATTTATGTATTTTGGCAAGTATTAAGCCAAGGCATAATGAGCCAAGCCCAACTTCTCGAAAGTGAAGGCTTAAGCGGGTTTGTAGCCAGTGTGGCAAATATTGCTAACAACACGAGCGTTTCTACAGCGGTTAAGCTTTTTGCTGATTTAGCGCTGGCTACGTCATTTTTGGGAGTGAGCTTGGGGTTATTTGACTTTTTTGCTGACACATTCAAAAAAGCAGATACGGGCGCAGATAGAATAAAAACCGCATTTATTACCTTTATCCCTCCTCTTGGGTTTGCCTTATTTTATCCGCAAGGGTTTATTATGGCATTAGGTTATGCCGCTATTGCATTGGTGATATTGGCTGTATTTTTGCCGGTGAGTATGGTGTATAAACAGCGTCAAGGTGTTGAAAAAAGCGGTTATAAAGTACGAAGCGGTAATATTGGTTTAGCCATAGCAGCATTGTGTGGCATTTTAATTATTAGTGCGCAATGCCTGCAAATGGCAGGCCTAATACCTGCAATAGGTTAATACCCAATAATAAGTAATATTCTATTGGCAATCTCCCCAAACAAGAGTTTGGGGGGATTGCCATGCAAACGCTAATGTTAAAACACGATTGCTTTTCCTCTACCGCTTTGCTCTGACGCCGCATCTAATTTACCATTACGATTAATAATCATATGCATATCACCAAAGTGGCGTTCGTCCACTGTGTAACCCATTTTTATCAGCTGTTGTTTTACTGATGGCTCCAAGCCGGCATGTGCTCTGATCACATTTTTTGGCCATAACTGATGATGAAAACGCGGGCTATTTACCACATCATCGGCGCTCATATTAAATTCAATCGCGTTGAGTATCGATTGATACACCGAGCTAATAATAGTAGTGCCACCTGGCGACCCTGTTACCATTTTCACTTGGTTATTACTGAGTAAAATAGTGGGGGTCATAGAGCTGAGCATACGTTTATGTGGCTGAATTTCATTTGCTTTGCCGCCAATGGCACCAAATACATTCATAACCCCGGGTTTAGCGCTAAAGTCATCCATTTCATCATTTAAAATGAAGCCTGCGCCTTCTACGACTACGCCACTACCAAACCCTAAATTGATGGTGGTGGTATTAGCTACAGCGTTACCCATGTTATCGACAATGGAAAAGTGAGTGGTTTGCTCGCTTTCTTTTAAACCGGGTTTAATGTTTTCGGTGGTTGAAATAGCCTTTAAATCTATACTGTTACTACGGTTTTTAAGATAGTTTTCTGCAAGTAGCTTAGCTGTAGGCACTTGGTAAAAATCAGGATCGCCTAAGTATTCTGCTCTATCGGCAAATACTCGCTTACCTATTTCAGCCAATAAATGCACATACCCTACTGAATTATGTTGTTGTGCAGGCGTTGGTTTTTTAAGCTCATACATCTTAAGCCATTGCAATATAGCAATGCCGCCTGAGCTTGGTGGCGGTGAAGTAAGCACTTGGTAGCCATTCCAATTCGCTTTTATAGGAGTCCGCGATTTAGCACGATAACGTTTTAAGTCATCTTGGTTAATGATCCCGCCATGTTGGTGCATAAATTTTGCAATAATTGCGGCAGTTTCACCTTGATAAAAGCCATCTTGACCCTCATCGCGAATGCGTTTGAGTGTGGCAGCTAGCTCTGGTTGTTTAAAAAGCGCACCTGCCGTAGCGGTTGCAAAATAACTGGCAAAGTTTACATTAATGTTTTTATTATTTAGATGTCCTATATAGTCCTCAATCAGCTGAGCCAACTTTTCAGGCACAACAAAGCCCTGCTCTGCTAATATTACTGCAGGTTGCACTAACGCATTCCACGGTAACGTACCATGCTTTTTATGGGCTAACCACATTCCTGCGACACTGCCAGGCACGCCACTAGCGTGTATGCCGTAAATAGATTTATTTTCAATTACTTGCCCCTGCTCATCTAAATACATATCACGATGCGCGGCACTGGGCGCAGTTTCGCGGTAATCTATAAAATCACCTTTTCCATCTTTATGGATAAGCATAAACCCACCGCCACCAATATTACCCGCTTCGGGAAGCGTAACGGCTAATACAAACTGAGCAGCAATAGCGGCATCAACCGCGTTGCCGCCTTGCTCTAATACGGCTTTTGCAGCGTGCGCACTAAATGTGTCGGGCATCGCCACCGCACTTTGTTTAGCCGCTACATTAAAAAAGCCTACTTGTATTATTAAGACACTGCTAATAATTAGCTTGCGTGGTGAAAAAAGTGATCCCATCCCATATCCTTAGGTTATTTTTATACATTGATGGCAAACATTAATGCACAGTAACAAACACTAGGTCAATATTTATAGGTCGCATTTAAAGAGCCTAGGATTGTTGTTAGATTATCCACATGACTTTGAATAAAGCACGACTGTTAAATTTGAGCCATCCTCTGTATGAATATAATAATGTTTAAGCTGCATACCGAGTTTTTTCATAACATTAATTGAGCCAACATTTAAGGTCAGTGCTGTAGCGCTAATTGCCTTTACTTGACGTTGTTTTTCAAGCTCTGAACAAATAGCGCCTGCAGCTTCAATAGCATACCCTTTGCCCCAACTCGCTTGCTTAAACCGCCAGCCCACTTCAATATCACTAAAATCAGGCGTATCTGAAAAAAAGCCCATCGGCCGAACAAGCACCCATCCTATAAAGGTATTGCTTTCACGCAATGTTACTTGCCATAACCCCCACCCTTGTTGCTCATTACGATAAGCAAGCATTCTAGGAATACTGACTGTTTTTATCTCTTCAAGCGAAGTGGGTTTACCTTGTGTTAAATGTTGCATAACGGCTGGGTCTTGATCGAGCTCGTATAATTGCGGCCAATCATGTTCGTCCATTAATTTAAAACTTAATCGTGTTGTTACAGCTATGTTCATTTTCATTGTTGTATAATTACCCCTGAAATATAATTTTCTCTAAAGGAGATAGTAAATGAAAAAATTAGCAGGTTTAGCTTTATTAGGCACTTTAATTACGTTAACTGGCTGTGAAGATGCCAACGAAGTAAAACAAGATGCAAAAGAAACAAGCGCTCAAGTGAAAGAAAAGCTTGATGAAACTTGGAATGAAGTAAAGGAAAAAACCAATGAGCTTAAAAATGATGAATCATTTAATGAGCTACTTGAAGAGAGTAAAGAAATGGGCTTAGACATGTACGATGACGGCAAAGAAGTAGCTGTTGATGCATGGATTAAAAGCAAAGAAGCGGCTGGCGAGCTGACTGAAAAAACCAAGCAAAAAGCACGTGAAATTGCCGCAGAAATTGAGCAGGCACGTAAAGAACATAAAGAAGGTTAAGTAGTGGGTAAGTATTAATCTGCTAAATTGAAATAAAAGCCCGCAATAAATACTTTATTGCGGGCTTTTTTATCCCTTAACGTTTTACAAAATCATAAAACGTTAAAGTAATGTGCTTTAGCAACTATTCAATTTTAAACTTAGCAGTTGCATCTAATAAGTTATCTGAAAGGTAATGTAAGTTTTTAGCCACATCTCTTACTGCTTTTAGTGAGCTCATAGTATCTTCAAATGAAACATGCATATTAGATACGTTGTCTACAACCATTGCAGCAACAAAGGTTTGCTCTTCTGTTGCAGCTGCAATTTGGGAGTTCATGCCATTAATTTCTAGTATTTGCTCTGCAATTTTTTCAATCGAAACACCGGTTTGCTCTGCTGCACTAGCATTATCGGTTGCCATATCTCTTGCAGAGGTCATCGCGCTTACAGATTCATTAGCTGCCACACTTAATGTACTTAACAATTCACGTATTTCATTAGTTGACTGCGCCGTACGAGAGGCAAGCTCACGGACTTCATCTGCAACCACGGCAAAGCCTCGGCCATGTTCACCCGCCCTGGCCGCTTCTATTGCTGCATTTAATGCTAATAAGTTTGTTTGCTCGGCAATGGATGTAATTACATTTAATATCTGTGATACATTTTTAGTGTCATCAGCTAACTTATTAATGGTGCTGGCCGCTATATTAATTTCATCACTTAGCGTTCGCGACGCATTAACAGACATTTTTACTTGTATCCGGCTTTGATCTACTTCTTTTTCTGCGGTTTGCACGGCATTAGATGCGCTCGCAGCTGATTGTGAAATATCGCCAACGCTTTGCTTCATTTCTTCCATCGACTGTTTAACAACATCTGCATCGGTGGTTTGTTTGGTGGTCGCTCTCTCCGCTTGGTACTTAACGACCCTTTACCACTTGCCAAAAGGCTTAAATTATTAGCGGCATCACTGGCTGATGAACCGATATTACGCGCAATCCAAATGGTCATTAGTAACAAAAGGGTTAGCGATACAACAGCAACAACTAACATCAGATTAAGTGCATCATCAGAACGTGCTTTTGTATTAGCAACAAGCTGGAAAAAGCGATCATCTGCTTTTTGCTGTGCGCTTTTAAAGCTGGTTAATACGGCTTCATATAGGCTTGTTTTAAGCTGAGCTTGTTGTTGAATTTTACTGAAATCTGCCGTGCCATTAACCATACCATTGGCAATAGTTGAAGATATTTTTTCGTAATTAGCTAGTCGTGTTTTTGTATCATTATCAATATAAGAGGTATTAATTGCCTCAATCGCACCAAGATTAGTAACCAACTGCGCATAGGTTTCACTCGCCTTTGTTACTAAGTCTTGCTCACCAAAGGTTACAGCCTGGGTGTATAATTCATCTAATTTTTCTAAAATACTTACGTTAGCCAAGGTTAATTTGGCTACTTTATAAGACGATTTCTCCATTTCATTGAGTGATATGCGATGATCGCTATAGATGTAATTGCATGTATTTTTTTAGTAATGCTGAGGTTTTTAAAAGAGAAACCTGAAGCCATATTTTCATTTACTCCGTTTAATTATCTATAGTTATTATCGGCTTAAGATGCAGAAATGTTAACTTTATTTTTAACTTTAGACGCTTTTTATACATAAAGTTAAATACCGTAACATTCGTTCGTAAACACTAACAATTGAAATATAGAGTGTTCTCCCCAATGTTCAACATTAATCCTAAAAGAGTTGTTTAATATTTTAAATTTTAGGCACAAAAAAACCAGTAACATTGCTGTTACTGGTTTTTGTATTTGGTGCGGATGGGGGGACTTGAACCCCCACGCCCGAAAGCACTACCCCCTCAAGGTAGCGTGTCTACCAATTCCACCACATCCGCATTTTTTAAGCTATTGCTTAGTGCTAAGTCAGCATGTTTATTTGAGGGAAATAAACAACTTAACGATTTAAAACTAAATTAATTTGGTACGTCAGAGCTTTGCTCTTTAGTTGATGTTACTGGCACATCTTCTTCAATTGGAGTCACTGTTTCAACAGCTGGAGCCGCTTCTAGGTTTTCCCATTCGTCAGTCTTTTTAATTTGACCGGCAGTTAGATTACCTAACACAATACTAAGCACAAAAAAGATTGTAGCTAGTACCGTTGTTGTTTTCGTCATGAAATTTCCAGCCCCAGAAGAACCGAAAACTGTAGACGATGCGCCGGCACCAAATGATGACCCCATGTCCGCACCTTTACCTTGTTGGATCAAAACCATACCAACAAGCGCTAAAGCTACAATTAAATACACTAATAATAAAATTTCGTACATCTTATACGGTCCCTTTTGCACTATTGCAGATAGCAGTAAATGATTCTGCTTTTAAACTTGCGCCTCCAATTAGGCCGCCGTCTATATCTGTTTGCGCAAATAATAATTCGCTATTTTTTTCATTAACGCTACCACCATATAAGATGGTTAGCCCTTGTGCTAAATCGCTATCTAGTTCAGCAATTTTGTCACGGATAAATTTGTGAACACTTTGTGCCTGTTCAGGCGATGCAGTCTTACCTGTGCCTATAGCCCAAACGGGCTCATATGCTATCACAGATTCTTTTAGTGCTGCTACACCTAATTTATTAATTACTGCGTCAATCTGCGCAGCAACTACTTGTTCTGTTTGACCGCTTTCTTGCTCTGTTTCGCTTTCGCCAACACATAAAATAGGCGTTAGACCTACTTGTTGCGCGCGAGCAAATTTTGCAGCAACGGTATCATTGCTTTCTTTATATATACTGCGTCGTTCAGAGTGACCAACCAGTACATATTTCGCACCTAGCTGCTTAATTAGCTCTGCATCTACTTCACCAGTAAACGCACCTGGGGTATTCTCAGACACTGTTTGCGTGCCTGTTGTTACACCACTTGCAATCATTGCTGGGACTAGAGGAAACGGAGGAAATAAAACAATGTTTACTTCAGAAGATTTAACATCGTTAATAGCATCAGACAGTTGTTGAACGAGTTCTAATGAACCATTCATTTTCCAGTTGCCTGCGACCATCGCTTTGCGTGTTGCCATTTTTCCACTCCACATTAGAAAGCGGGCGAGATATTAACTCGACTCGCCCAAAGTTACAAGAGGTTATTGTTATCAATCAGTTTGTTTGCTCATAGATTCGACAACCGCTGCTATTTTCTGTGCACTATCTATTACTATTTTTTCTTGCTCAGCTTCAACCATTACTCGTACTACAGGCTCAGTGCCTGATTTACGCAGTAATACGCGCCCTTTATCTGCTAAGCTTTGCTCTACTTCAGCAACTGCGGCAAGCACCTCTGGAGCTTGGGTCGGATCAGTACCGGCAGTGTAACGTACGTTAATCATTTTCATTGGGTACTTAGTAAAACCGGCTCCTAAGTCTTGAAGTGTACGGTTTTGTGCTACCATAGCCGCAAGTACTTGTAAGCTTGAGATGATGCCATCACCCGTGCTGATTAAATCTAGATTCAACACATGCCCTGAGCTTTCACCGCCAATTTTCCAGCCTTTTTGCTGCAGCAGTTCCATCACATAACGATCACCGACTTTACTGCGAGCAAAAGCAATGTTTTTTGCTTTTAACGCATTTTCAAGTCCCATATTCGACATAACCGTGCCAACAACACCACCGCCTAAATTGTCATCTTGTGCAGCTTGGCAAGCAATAATATAAACCAAATCATCACCGTCGAATACGCGGCCATTATGATCAACCATCATCACACGGTCGCCGTCGCCATCATAGGCGATACCGACATCAGCTTTGTGTTCAAGTACTTTACGCTTTAATGTGTCAACATGGGTTGCGCCACATTCATGGTTAATGTTTACACCGTTTGGCTCACATGCATGGGTTATCACCTCTGCACCAAGCTCTCGCATTACAGAAGGAGCAATATGGTATGTAGCACCATTAGCACAATCTAAAACAATTTTAATTCCTTCAAGGGATAACCCTTGTGGAAACTGGCTTTTACAAAATTCAATATAACGGCCATCAGCGCTAGATAAACGTGTTGCTTTACCTAACTTGTCAGAAGCAACACAGGTCATAGGCTCGTCAAGCATCGCTTCAATTTCTAGCTCTACCTCATCATCTAACTTTAAACCTTGGCCATTGAAAAACTTAATGCCGTTATCATAATAAGGATTATGTGATGCGCTGATCACTATCCCCGCTTCAGCGCGAAACGTTTGCGCTAAATAAGCAACTGCAGGCGTTGGCATGGGCCCTAAAAGAATAACATCAATACCTGCTGCAATTAATCCAGCCTCTAGGGCAGTCTCCAGCATGTAACCTGAAATACGAGTGTCTTTACCTATAATGACTTTTTTAGTGCCATGAAGTGAGAGTACACGCCCTGCGGCCCAACCCAATTTCATCGCAAACTCTGGGTTAATAGGACCTTGACCTACTAAACCACGCACACCGTCCGTGCCAAAATATTTTCTTTCTTTCATTTAAAGTACTCCTTGTTTGCAGGCTTGATATACGCCAAGCACATCTGCGGTTTCTTTTACATCATGCACACGAATAATGTGTGCACCGTTTTGTGCGGCGATCAGTGCTCCAGCTAAACTGCCTGCCAATCTATCGTCTGTGTCTCTATTTAATAATTTACCAATCATTGACTTACGCGATAATCCCGCGAGCAAAGGAAGTCCCAATTTTGCATAATCGTTAAATTGAGCCAATATTTGATAATTATGCTTTAGTGTTTTTCCAAAACCAAAACCAGGATCTAAAATTAACTGGCTTTGTTTAATGCCAGCAGCTTCACATGCGGCTATTCGCTGGCTAAAAAAATCATTTATCTCACCCGCTAAATCATTATAGTGAGGAGCGTGCTGCATACTACGAGGTTGTCCTTGCATATGCATTAAGCACACTGCTACCTCAGGAAACTGTGCAACCACATCGATTGCGCCGGGCTCTTGCAATGCCCGTACATCGTTGACAATATCAGCACCGGCTTCAATCGCTTGGCGCATCACCTCGGCTTTACTGGTATCGATTGAAATAACGCAGTCACTTTGCTCACGAATAGCTTTAATAATAGGAATAACACGCTTTAACTCATCTTCAAGGCTAACATCAGGTGCGCCTGGGCGTGTTGACTCGCCACCGATATCTAAAATGGTCGCACCATCATCAAGTAATTGCATCGCATGACTCAGCGCGGCAGTTGTATTTAAGAACTGACCGCCATCAGAAAATGAATCAGGGGTAACATTCACGATCCCCATAATCACAGGCTCTGCAAAATCAAGCGTTCGGCCGCGCGCAAGGTTAATTTTATTATTCATCGCTAACCTTAATATATGATAATTTTGGTTATTAACATCAAACTGATACAAAAAAGCCCCGAACTTCGGGGCTTTTGGATACGTTATTTTAACGATTATTCAGCTTTATCATCAAGGTTTGTTTCATCTTTTTTAGATTCATCAGTTGGTTTTTGCACTTCATCAACTGGTTTGTCTTTAGAAACATCTTCTTTTTCTGGTTTAGCTTCATGACGGTCATGCGCATCACGTGGTTCACGTACAGGCTGACGAGCCATTAAATCATCAATTTGCTTCGCATCAATGGTTTCATACTTCATTAGTGCATCTTTCATTGCATGCAGAATATCAATGTTTTCTTTCAATATTGATTCTGCACGTTGATAGTTGCGGTCTGAGAATAAACGTACTTCTGCATCAATTACTTTCGCCGTCTCATCAGACATGCTCATAGAGCGACCACCGCCGCCACCCATGTACATCTCACTTTGATCTTCAGCGTAAAGTAACGGACCTAGTTTTTCACTCAAGCCCCACTGCGTTACCATTTTACGTGCAATATCTGTAGCACGTTCGATGTCGTTACTCGCACCCGTTGTTACTTTGTCTTCACCATAAATAAGTGCTTCAGCAATTCGGCCACCGTAAAGACTTGAAATCATTGATTCTAAAAGCTCTTTAGAGTGACTAACACGATCTTGTTCTGGTAAATACATAGTCACACCTAGCGCTCGGCCACGTGGGATAATAGATACTTTATAAACTGGGTCGTGCTCTGGCACCATACGGCCAACAATAGCATGGCCCGCTTCATGATACGCCGTCATTTCTTTCTCTTGCTCACTCATCACCATGGTTTTGCGCTCAGCACCCATCATGATTTTATCTTTAGCAGCATCAAATTCAGCCATACTTACAACACGTTTATTACCACGTGCGGCATAAAGTGCAGCTTCGTTTACAAGGTTTGCTAAATCAGCACCCGAGAAGCCAGGCGTACCACGCGCAATTACTGCCGCTTCTACGTTATCGCCTAATGGCACTTTACGCATATGTACTTTAAGGATTTGCTCACGTCCACGAATATCAGGCAAGCCAACCACTACTTGACGGTCAAAACGACCAGGACGAAGTAATGCAGGGTCTAGTACGTCAGGGCGGTTAGTTGCCGCTATCACGATAATACCTTCGTTACCTTCAAAACCATCCATTTCGACAAGCATTTGGTTTAGTGTTTGTTCACGTTCATCATGGCCGCCCCCCATACCAGCGCCACGTTTACGCCCTACCGCATCAATTTCATCGATAAAAATTATACAAGGAGCTGCTTTTTTAGCTTGTTCGAACATGTCACGTACACGTGATGCACCTACACCTACAAACATTTCAACAAAGTCAGAACCCGAAATAGTAAAGAACGGTACTTTTGCTTCACCAGCAACAGCCTTAGCAAGTAATGTTTTACCTGTACCAGGAGGACCGACCATAAGTACGCCTTTAGGAATACTACCGCCTAATTTCTGAAACTTAGAAGGGTCACGTAAAAAGTCCACCAGCTCGGTTACATCGTCTTTGGCTTCATCACAGCCAGCTACATCAGCAAAGGTCGTTTTGACTTGATCTTCACTCATTAAGCGGGCTTTACTTTTACCAAATGACATGGCGCCTTTGCCACCGCCACCTTGCATTTGACGCATGAAGAAAATCCACACACCAATAAGCAGGATCATAGGGAACCAAGAAATAAAAATGCTTGCTAAAAACGATTGTTCTTCAGGTTTAACACCTTTAACGTTCACATCACTTTTTAACAAATCATTCAAAATGTCTTTGTCATAAATAGGCATAATGGTTTGAAAACGCTCGCCACTATTTTTTATGCCAGTAATTGTGCCACTAGTACTTTCGATAGACACTTCTTGTATAGAGCCGCTACGGGCGTCTTTTACAAATTGACTGTAACTTGTTTGACGATCAACTTGATCGCCGCCATTAAAGCTCTGAAATACTGACATAAGCACTACTGCAATAACCAGCCAGAGTATTAGATTTTTCGCCATATCGCTCAAGGGGTTAACCTCTTGTATCCAATTAATTTAAATTCAACTAAACGCCAAGCAACTGTACTACAGTTTGTATCCAGTCGCTACTATATATACTTCCCGAGAACGGGGACGCGAGGCATCCGGTTTACGTATCTTCACTGCTTTAAAACTATTACGTACATCTTGCAAATATTGATCAAAGCCTTCACCTTGGAATACTTTAACAATAAACGCGCCATTTTTCTTTAAAACTTGGTTGCACATATCAAGTGCAAGCTCAACCAAGTACATGCTACCTGCCTGATCAACCGAGTTATTGCCACTCATGTTAGGTGCCATATCAGACAATACCACATCTACATTTTTACCATCAATACGTTTTAACAATGCATCAAGTACCGCTTCTTCACGAAAATCGCCTTGTAAAAAGTCAACACCCGCTAAAGAGTCCATAGGTAAAATATCACACGCAACCACTTGGCCTTTGTCACCCACTTTTTCAGCTAAGTATTGTGACCAACTCCCTGGGGCTGCGCCTAAATCAACAACGGTCATCGCTGGGCGCAATAACTTATCTTTGTTTTGGATTTCGTCTAATTTGAAAACAGCTCGAGAGCGCCAGCCTTTTTTTTGCGCTTCTTGAACATATTTATCATCAAAATGTTCTTTAAGCCAACGTTGTGAACTGGCTGACTGTTTTTTATTTGTCATAAATTAACACGCAACTAATTAGTAATATTCTCTAGATGGCGTTAGAATACCCTTAATTCAAGCCATATTCAGCAAAATTTGTAATATCATGACATTATCAAACAAACAAAAGCAGTTTTTAAAAGGTCAGGCGCATAGCCTTAAGCCTGTAGTTTTACTAGGTTCTAACGGTTTAACCGAAGGCGTAGTAGTTGAAATCCAAAGCGCACTAGAAATTCACGAATTAATTAAAGTGAAGGTGCCAACAGACGATCGTGAAACCAAAAAGCTTATTTTTGATGCCATTGTTCGCGAAACAGGGGCTACTAAATTACAGACTATCGGTCATACGATTGTGCTTTATCGTCAAAGCCCTGAGAAAAAAATTCAATTACCTCGTGGCTAATAAGGTCATTTAAAGGTAAAACAAAAAAACCAGCCATTGCTTAATGCAGATCAGTTAAGAATATTTTTATGATCACTTGACTGATCTTTCCATGGCTTCAAAATCCGATATTAGAAATAATATCGGATTTTTTTATGTCTCTCATTCAGCACTTCGATAACATGT
>NZ_PNCN01000044.1:0-339 GCF_005886135.1 Pseudoalteromonas sp. S4741
TAATGCAGATCAGTTAAGAATATTTTTATGATCACTTGACTGATCTTTCCATAGCTTCAAAATCCGATATTAGAAATAATATCGGATTTTTTTATGTCTCTCATTCAGCACTTCGATAACATGTCTTCATTTTTAAATGATGTACATACACTAGATAAACTTAAACAGGTTCTTGACCCTGATATTCTTGAACAAGCATTTAAACATGCAGGTGTTGCTACTGTGCGTAAAAGGCGATTACCGCTAGAAGCTATTATGTGGTCTGTAATTGGAATGAGTTTATTCCGAAACGAAACCGTTTGGGATATCGCTAATAGACTCGACATCTCTTTACCCGGA
>NZ_PNCN01000045.1:0-558 GCF_005886135.1 Pseudoalteromonas sp. S4741
GCTTTTTGTGCGAGTTTTGTCATTGACGCAAGCTGGCCTCTATCTGGCACGTTGGTCACCTCATGCGCCACTATGAGGTGGAGCTTGGTATCAACCGCACTTTGCACGTTATAACTCACAACTCTTGTAAAACCTTGAGTTTTCATTAAACGTGAATCAGGATCAGTAGTGGATATTTGCTTGTCAGGATGAGCTTCAACTTGTTCTTTAATCTCGTGTAGTTTTTTTAACTGGCTGCGAAAGTCAGCTAGTCTCTCTTTTGTGGCTTTAATTTTTGTGACGTTAGCTTGCTCTTTATCGGCTTCATCAAGTAATTCAAGATAACGTTCAATGTTATTTTCGACTCGGTCGATGTGAAATTTAACTTTGCTTGGCGTAAAATTATTGCCTTTGTTGTTGCTAGCTTTAAACTTACTACCATCGATGGCAACAACTGGTTTCTCAAACATATTCAGACGACGGCAGACTTCAACAAACGTTTTGCACACATTTTTTATACCATCTCCGTTGTCTTTTCTAAAATCAGCAATCGTTTTAAAGTCGGGTGCCAACTTACCA
>NZ_PNCN01000046.1:0-361 GCF_005886135.1 Pseudoalteromonas sp. S4741
TACAGAATCGTTGGAAGATTACGTCAGTGAAGATATTTCGGTCAGAGTGAATCATGTCTTCATTGAGGAACTAACTCTAGCGGAATTCGGGTTTAAAGGATTAACTTTAAAGTCCACAGGCCGCCCTAAGTATCATCCAGCCACATTATTAAAACTGTATCTTTATGGTTACCTCAACCGTATTCAATCATCCCGCCGATTAGAAACCGAATGCCAACGCAATATTGAACTGATGTGGCTACTTGGTAAGTTGGCACCCGACTTTAAAACGATTGCTGATTTTAGAAAAGACAACGGAGATGGTATAAAAAATGTGTGCAAAACGTTTGTTGAAGTCTGCCGTCGTCTGAATATGTTTGAG
>NZ_PNCN01000047.1:0-20895 GCF_005886135.1 Pseudoalteromonas sp. S4741
CGGTTCTAGCAATACGTTTTTTGATGTAAGAATACCTGAGCTGAAGTTAACAGTTGTACAAGCTGATGGACAAAATGTTGAACCTGTGACAGTAGATGAATTTAGATTCGGCCCTGGTGAGACCTACGACGTAATTGTTGAGCCTAAAAATGATGCCTATACGATTTTTGCTCAAAGTATGGATCGCTCTGGTTACGCAAAAGGAACTTTATCAAGCTCGCCTAATATTGATGCGCCAGTACCTGCACTTGACCCTGTTGAATGGTTAACGATGACCGATATGATGGGCAATATGACCCACGGCGGTGAGCATTCTGCAATGGCAGGTATGGCTGGCATGTCAGGTATGAACTCTAAAGAAATGGATCATAGCGCTATGGATCACGGTCCAATGGCGATGGATCATAGCAAACATGGTATGTCTGAAAACCCATTAGCGGTTGCCAGCTCTAAAGTGCGTCATGCAAAAACGGAGTATGGAGCTTCAGTTGATATGCGCGTTGATATGCCGAGAACAAATCTTGATGATCCTGGTATTGGTTTACGTAAAAATGGTCGTCGTGTTTTAACACTTGCAGATTTACACTCACTTGAAGGGATCACTAACCAGCAAGAGCCAGAAGCTGAAATTGAGCTGCATTTAACCGGAAATATGGAACGTTATAGCTGGTCATTTGATGGCTTAGAATTTGGTAAAAGCACGCCAGTGCATATGAAGCATAACCAACGTTTAAGAGTTATTTTACAAAACGATACCATGATGACGCACCCTATGCATTTGCATGGTATGTGGAGTGATTTAGAAAACGAGCAAGGTGATGTGCAAGTGCGACGTCATACGATACCTGTTCAACCCGCACAAAGAATCAGCTTTTTAACCACCCCTCACGATGTAGGTCGCTGGGCTTGGCATTGCCATTTATTATTCCATATGGATGCCGGTATGTTTAGAGAGGTAGTCGTATCATGAAACAATTAAAACTATCTAAATCATTAGGTTTATTAATGTTAACAGGGGCTTCATTAATTAGTTTCCCTTTATTAGCGCAAAGTGAAATGGCACAAATGAATAGCGCTAAGATGCAACCACAAGGAGGAAGTGCACCTAAAGATGCAAGAGACCCCCATGCTTACTCTGCGGGAACAACTTTAACAGAAGGCCCATATGCGCTTGAGGGCAATGAGCGATTAACACTCGCTGATGAGCATCCATTTTACGCATTACTAGGCGATCGTCTTGAATATAACGAGCAAGCAAACGCAGGTGTATTTGACTTACAAGCATGGTACGGCACTACCTTTGATCGATTGGTAATTAAAACCGAGGGTGATTTCAGCGAAGGAAGTATTGAAGAAAACCAAACCGATATTTTATGGGGTCACGCCGTATCAGCATATTGGGATACTCAAGCAGGTGTTCGTCTTGATTACAATAAAGAAGGTGAAAATCGGCAATGGTTAGCTTTTGGCTTACAAGGTTTAGCCCCTTATTGGTTTGAACTTGATATGACAGCATACGTAGGTGAGCGAGGCAATACCGCATTTACGTTAGAGGCAGAGTACGAACTTTTACTCACGCAAAAGCTAATTATACAACCGCGAGCCGAAATTACACTTTATGGCAAAAACGATAAACAAAACGAACTTGGAAGTGGCCTATCAAGCAGCGCGATTGGCTTTAGGGTTCGTTATGAATTTACACGCCAGTTTGCGCCCTATATTGGCGTTGAATGGAGCAATAAATTTGGCAATACCGCCGACTATGCCACATCAAGTGGACAAAGTAGCAACAACACCGCATTTGTTGCGGGTATTAAATTTTGGTTTTAATCATTTTAAATAAGAGGTAATTATGAAGTTTTTTAATTCTGCAGTAGCCATTTTAGGTTTAGTGCTTACATTTTCCGCATCAGCGCATATATCACTCAAGCAATCAACACCTGCGCAAGAAGCCATGTTAATGAAAAGCCCAGAGCAACTTTCGTTAACTTTTGGTGGTGAAGTAAGGCTAGCAAAAGTCATCATCAAAGATGAAAAAAATAAATCAATAAACTTTGATTTCAAACCCAGCGCCACCCCAAGCACAGACTTTAATTGGTCATTACCGAGCCTAGCCCAAGGCACTTACACGGTTAAATGGACAGCACTGGGTGGTGATGGACATAAAATGACCGACACGTTTAGATTTATGGTACACAAAAGTGAATCGCATAAGATGATGCAAGAACAATCTAATACCCACAGCAAACATAATCATTAAGTAGCAACATAATGCAATTAAGTGAATGGTCAGTACTCTTATTATTATTAAAACTAGCAAGCTATATAGCAATTGTAGGGCTTGCGGGCACTTTATTAATGCGCTTTATGTGTGGCAACAGCAATGTTGCAGGGCATCAGGTAATTAGCTTTTATCAGTTCTTAAAACGTTGGCAAATTACGTGTGTAGTTACAGGTAGTATTGCTGCACTTTTACAAGTACCAATAGAAGCTGGAGCAATGGCTGAATCAGGCTTTATGGGAATGTTTGACCCCTTTATGCTTGAAATTGTTTGGCAATCAGTCATAGGTGACCAAGCAACGTTTAGAATACCAGCGCTTATTATTGCTCTAATTAGCGCATGTATGTGGAGTGTGGAATCAGATGATAACGTAGCAGGTTATAAAAACGGTGCCGTTATACTAATCATGCTTGGGTTTATCGCTTATAGCTTCACTTTCACAGGTCACAGTGCAAATGAAAATGGGTTAGTAAAAAGCATGTTAACTTTTCACCTTCTTGCAATAGCAAGTTGGGTGGGGTCACTGTGGCCACTATATAAAAGCTGTACCATATTATCTGTTCATGAAGTTAAGAAGGTAATGCACCTGTTTGGGCACTTAGCCATCATCGTTGTATTTGTGCTGCTTATTTCAGGTTTAGCGCTTTTGCTTAATTACCTGCATTCGTTATCAGCGCTGTTCACGTCAAGTTATGGGCAATTAATTTTGCTAAAACTGCTACTAGTGAGCGCGATGCTTATGATGGGGGCTTGGCACAAACTAATTTTAGTTCCGAGAATCACCCAAAAACAGCATGTAGGTACACTAAAACGTTCCATCAGTGTAGAAATGCTGATAGCTGCTTTTGTACTTATTACAACAAGCGTGTTCACCACACTTGTTGGTCCCCCAAATTAATTTAATAAAAAGAGAGCAACATGTTTAATAACTCTGCAAAAATAATCATAACATCGCTATTACTTTTTGGCGCATTGAACTCACTAGCTGTAAGCGCACACAAGAATGAGGAACATGCAAATGAGCGTGTGTTATTTGTTGGTACCGATACCCCAGCTGCGCAAGCAGTAAGTGCCTTTCACCAAGCATTAAATCAAAGTGATCAAAAAAAAGCTCGCTCATTATTAGCTGATAACGTCATTATTTTTGAAGGCGGAGGCGTTGAGCGTTCTGCCGATGAATATGCAAATCACCACATGCTAGCGGATATGAAATACCTCAGTTCGGTTAATAGCAAACTATTAGAACATCAGGTTTATATAAGTGGTGATATCGCTTACTCCATTTCGCGAAGTGAAACGATGGGCAGCTACAAAGGTAAAGCCATTAACACAACGGGTATGGAGTCAATGACTCTAAAAAAGACCCGCAATGGCTGGAAAATCACACATATTCATTGGTCAAATTAAGGAAGTAACATGCGATTAACGTACATAACAACTGCACTTTCAGTGATGTTGGCGGTGTCTATATCAGTAAAAAGTATGGAAAACCCACACAGTGTATTGCCAGTCCAAGAGGCCATAGAAAAAGATAAAACAGAGATTGAGTTGACAGTTTATAAAAGTAAAAACTGTGGGTGCTGTAAAAAATGGATTGAGCATATTAATGAAAGTGGCATTAAAACAAAAGCAATAGATGTTGCTGATATGGGGCTAATTAAAGCTCAATATCAAATAAAGCCAAATATGCGCTCATGCCATAGCGCTGTTTCAGCCGATGGGTATGTTTTTGAAGGGCACGTGCCAGCTAAATATATAAAGCAGTTTTTAGCTGAACAACACCCTCAGAAAACGATCGGGCTGACAGTTCCGGCAATGCCTGTTGGCACGCCAGGTATGGAGATGGGCAATCGTTTTCATAAATATAATATTGAAGTACTTACTCAAGATTCACAGCAACATACTTATAAGCATATCAGCAAATACGCAGTGCAGTTTTAACTCTTATGGCAT
This sequence comes from Pseudoalteromonas sp. S4741, assembly GCF_005886135.1. Taxonomy (NCBI): domain Bacteria; kingdom Pseudomonadati; phylum Pseudomonadota; class Gammaproteobacteria; order Alteromonadales; family Pseudoalteromonadaceae; genus Pseudoalteromonas; species Pseudoalteromonas sp. S4741. The sequence goes on from NZ_PNCN01000047.1 coordinate 4,236, forward strand.
AGTTATTGAGTTAGCCGTAAGTATTGATGCGATGATTAAATATATAGTGGGCTTACGCCTTATAAATTGTAAGTAATACCCCTTAGTATAAATAAAATACAAGTTGAACAACTGAAAAGGAGCCATTGTAATGTCACAGTATTTAAAATTTTTCTTAATGATAGCCACATCAACATTAGTCATGTTTGTACTAATGTATTTGAATAGTTATCAGCTAAGCCATGTGTTTTTTAGTGAAACGCGTACCTATATGGCTATTTATATGGGGGCTGCAATGGCGGTAGTTATGCTGTTGTTTATGCTAAATATGTATAAGGATAAAAAGAAAAACAGCGTAGTTTTAGGGATCAGCATTATTAGCTTTGTAGGCGCATTATTTTTAGTACGTTCGCAAATAACGGTCAACGATCAGTCTTGGATGTCAGCCATGATACCGCATCATTCAATCGCTATACTGACTAGTGATAGAGCTAATATCAAAGACAAGCGCGTCCAAGAGCTTGCAACAAATATTATTGAAGCACAGCGTCGTGAGATTAAAGAGATGCAGTGGTTACTGAACGATATAGAAAAAAATGGCCTAGCAGAAACTCAGGAACAAGCACAATCTAGAGCTGTACCGGATTTTAATGCTAAGTAAAATTTTATAAGAATACGTAAAAGGGAGCTAAACATGAGTAAATCAGCAGAGCTTTATAGAATGGCAACAGATGAGCATATTTGCCCATTTGGCTTAAAGTCAAAAGACCTTCTAGAACGCGAGGGTTATGATGTTAATGATCACTTATTATCTTCTCGTGAACAAACAGATAAATTTAAAGCAAAGCACAACGTAGAGACCACACCACAAACATTTATTGCTGATAAACGTATCGGTGGTTATGACGACTTACGTGATTACTTTGATAAGCCAAAAGCTGGACAGCAAGGTACAACTTACACCCCGGTTATTGCAATCTTCGCGGTCGCATTTTTACTAAGTTTGGCATTTAGTTTTGCAATGGGTCATGGATTAATTTCCATGAAAACCGTGGAGCTATTTGTTGCGTTAACTATGGCTGTGTTGGCAATACAAAAACTTCAAGATTTATTTAGTTTCTCAAATTCATTTATCACTTATGACTTAGTGGCGATGAAAGTAGTGAGGTATGCCTATGTTTACCCATTTTTAGAAGCGTTTGTTGGTATTGGAATGATAGCTGGGTTGCCAGCATATAGTATTGCTCCTATTTCATTATTTATTGGTGGTGTTGGTGCTGTTTCTGTTTTTAAAGCCGTATATATAGATAAGCGGGAACTCAAATGTGCATGTGTAGGCGGTGATAGTAATGTACCGTTAGGCTTTATTTCACTTACAGAAAACCTGTTTATGATCGCTGCTGGGATATGGATGCTTGCCAGGTAGAAGATAAAGTATTTAATTTAAAAATATAATGAACAGTTTATTTATGGGGGTACCTGACTCAGTCTAAAGTCTGAATTATCTCTTTGAGTCCAGCATCAATCTGTTCTGACACTTCGAAGACCTCACCAACTTCGATTGCTAATTAGCTAAAAGTGTTTTTGACGATAAATAGTTAATTGGCACTGTAAAAACTCACAGTGCCAATTAACAATTAGATTAGAAATCGTTCTTCGATTTTACATCTACAAGCTGACCATTTTTAGCTATTTTGAAATAAACTTGTTCACTATCATTTGATGCTTGGATAATATAAGTATCATCGCTCTCGTTTACGACAGTAAATGCTTCTGAAGAAATACCTTTCCAAGAATCATTTAGTTTTCCAACCTCAAAACCATAGTCTTTAAAGGCCAATTTCTTTATTGATTTAGCTGCAATACTAATAGCTTGTTGATCGCTAACGTGACCATGATCACTATGTGCTAGAACACCAGTACTCATTAATGAAATACAAACTAATGCTATTGGAATTAATCTATTCATTGTTTTCTCCTATTAAGTTTTAAGTTTATTATTTTAAGCCAATTACTTTATATTGTCCTTTTACTAAAAGCTGTATAGCTACGGGGTTATCTGAGTTGTTTTTCCAGTACCAGCCATGTGAGCCCCCAAATGGGGCGGTAAAGCTGCCCTTCATTTCGCTTAAATTGGCAATTGCATAGCTTTCGAAGTAACCGGTTGTGTCTCCTGCTGGCTCTCCGTGTAAATCAAAATGTAAAGAAGCGCCATCGGTCATCCATTCGTAGGTCATTTTTTCATATTGTTGCATCTCAAATTTATATTCAACCCCGCGATTTGCAGGGATAGTGACTTCAATTGTTTGAAACTCATCACTGCCCACTTGCAATGAATCTGATGTTTTAAGTGGTTTTTGCGCTGATGCCTGAGCTATTTTAGTAACGCCCAGTTGTTTACCGAGTCCGGTTGGATCAATGTTATATTCTGCCGGAAGGATAAATAGCACAAAGGCGATTATCGCAACTAATGAAGCGGTGATACTGGCTTTTATAAGTGTTTTTGAACTAACTGTATGTTGCATATATTTCTCTAAATTAATTAATTATATAGCCGGTTAATTGAAGGCCGACTAGCATTAAGCCGGCACTCATTAACGCACCGTTGATAAATGTTGAAAAACGATGAAATGACGGCCGTTTACGCCACACATTAATGGCAATTAAAATAACTGCGAGCGCTAAAAATTGGCCAAGCTCTACGCCAATATTAAAGGCGATTAGGTTTGTCAGTAATCCATCTTCGGGTAATTGAAACTCTTGTAACTTGGTTGCTAGACCAAAGCCATGAAACAAACCAAAAATAAGCACCGCCATTTTTGTATTTGGCTGCCAATTAAAACAACGCTTAAACCCACCTAAGTTATCAAAGCCCTTATAAATAACTGAAAAACCAATAATAGCGTCAATTAAATAGGCATTAATCTGAATATCGCCAAGCACACCTAATAGTAACGTTGTGCTGTGGCCGATGGTGAACATGGTGACATACAGCAAAACCTCTTTACTGCGATACAAAAAGAAGATAACACCGATTAAAAACAATATATGGTCGTAACCGGTGATCATGTGCTTTGCACCAATATAAATAAATGGCACAAACTGTACGCCTTGGTTTTGCTCTAAAAAAGCGCGAGTGCTGTCATCAACTCCATGGGCCAAGGTCTCAAAGCTAAGAAAAGCCAAAACAAGCACCATAATCATTATGCTAACGTTTATTATTTTAGTTGACATCATGTTGCTCCAACGTTTCACTTTCAGTCAAAATAGACTCCTTTTCATTGTGTAAAAGTCGATACAGTGCGGGGATCACAAATAATGTTAGTAAGGTCGACGAAATAATGCCGCCAATTACCACGGTTGCTAAAGGCCGCTGTACTTCTGAGCCAATCCCTGTATTAAGCGCCATAGGAATAAACCCTAATGATGCAACCAATGCAGTGGTTATAACAGGACGGAGACGTGTTAACGCTCCTTCTGTTATCGCTTGATTAATCCCTATTCCTGAGCTGCGTAATTCGCGAATGAACGATACCATCACCAAGCCGTTTAATATTGCAATGCCAGATAAAGCAATAAAACCGACCGCAGCAGATATTGAAAATGGTATATCACGTAACAGCAGTGCTGCGATTCCGCCCGTAAGCGCTAAAGGCACACCGGTAAAAATAATAGCGGCATCTTTGAGTGAATTTAACGCTAAAATAAGCAAGCCTATAATCATTAATAGTGTCACGGGTACTACAATAGTTAAACGCTCAGAGGCTGATTGTAGCTTTTGGTAGGTACCACCGTATTCAACCCAGTAGCCAGTAGGAATATCTACCTTACTTTTAACCACTTTCTGAATCTCAGCTACAAAACTTCCTAAGTCTCGCCCCCTCACATTGGTGGTTACTACAATACGACGTTTGGCATTCTCACGATTTATTTGATTTGCACCATTAGTTAGCTTGATGGTAGCTAATTCTTGCAATGGGATAGAGCTTCCACTAGGTAGGCTAATAGGTAAATAACCCAACTTTTCAACATTATTTCTCTGTGTCTCGTCTAAGCGAACAACAATATCAGAGCGAATATCGCCTTGATAATATTTACCTGCGATAGTTCCTCCTAATGCGGTAGCTAACTGTGACTGAATTTGTGCTTTGCTTATACCAAACTGACTTAGCTTTTCAGTATTGGGTATAATTTCAAGCATTGGCAACCCGCTTGTTTGCTCAACCATTAAATCGGCAATACCGTCAACATTTCCAATAGCAGATTCAATCTCTTTACCTAACGCAGCAAGTGTTTCAAAGTCATCACCAAACACTTTAATTGCCAGCTCAGCGCGTACACCTGCTAATAATTCATTAAAGCGCATTTGAATTGGCTGTAAGAATTCATATCTGTTACCTGGAATAGGCTCGACTAGTGCAGCTAACTCTTCTACTATTTGAGCTTTAGATTTATTTGGGTTTGGCCAATGATCTCGTGGTTTTAGAATAATAAAGTTATCAGCTACGCTAGGTGGTACTGCATCTGTTGCTACATCCGCGGTACCAATTTTTGCAAATACGCGTTCTACTTCAGGCATCTGCGTAATTTTTTCTTCCAAGACTTTTTGTAGCTCAATCGCTTGGCTTAAGGAAGTACCTGGAATACGAAGCGCGTGCATAGCGATATCACCTTCATCAAGATTTGGTGCAAATTCGCTCCCTAAGCGTGTTGCTTGATAACCAAAAAATGTCACAAGTAAACAAGCGATTAGTACTACTGCCCAGCGGCCTTTTAATGCTAATGCGAGTACTGGTTTATAAACACGGCTTAACCCCAGCATAATATGATTAGGTTTTTCTTTAATTGGCTTTTTAAATAATAGGGCGACCATTGCAGGCACAAATGTGATCGAAAGCGCCATTGAACAAAGCAAAGCAATCACAACCGTTAATGCCATTGGATGGAACATTTTTCCTTCAACGCCTTCAAGCGCGAAAATAGGTAAATAAACAACGGTGATGATGAATACACCGAATAAAGCGGGTCGAATAACCTCTCGTGTAGCCGTAAAAACAATGTCTAAACGTGCTTTTAAAGAAAGAGGGGTATCACCTCTCATACTTAAACGACGTAAGCAGTTTTCGACGATAATTATCGTACCATCAACCAATAGACCAAAATCTAATGCCCCTAAACTCATCAAGTTTGCACTGACTCGCGTATGTACCATACCGGTTATTGTCATCAACATTGCAAATGGGATCACTAAAGCCGTTAAAAATGCGGCTCTGAAATTCCCCAGTAATATAAATAATACAACAATAACTAAAATGGCCCCTTCGAGCAGGTTAGTTTGAACAGTATTAAGCGTTTTATCTACCAGTTTAGTTCGGTCATAGACGGCTTTTGCAACTATACCTTCGGGTAAACTGGCATTGATTTCTTTTAACTTTTCACCCACGCCTTGTGCAACTGTGCGGCTGTTTTCTCCTATTAGCATGAACACGGTACTCATCACCACTTCGCGGCCATTTTGAGTAGCAGCACCGGTACGAAGCCCCTTACCATCACTTATAGTGGCAACATCTTTAATAAACACTGCGCTACCGTTGATGGTTTTAATGGGTAAATTTGTGATTTCAGTTAAATCAGCCACCTGACCAGGGACGCGAATTAACCATTGTGCACCGCTTTTTTCAATAAATCCTGTGCCTTGGTTTTGATTGTTTTGACCAATAATATCAACAACATCTGCTGAGGTAAGATTATAAGCCAGTAGTTTTTCAGGTTTAAACGCAATGAGAATTTCTCGCTCGTAACCACCAATAGGGTTTACTTCAACAACACCTGGCACCCGCATTAATTGAGGGCGAATTGTCCAATCATGTATTGTTCGTAAATCAATGGGAGTTACCTCACTACCGTCGGGGTTTTTAGCGCCAGGTATAGCATCAACCGTAAACATAAAAATTTCACCTAACCCAGTAGCTATCGGGCCAAGCTCAGGTAAAAGGTTTATCGGTAACTCGGAACGAGCACTAGACAGCCGCTCATTAACCAACTGGCGAGCAAAGTAAACATCGGTATCATCAGAAAAAATAGCAATAACTTGCGATAAACCATAACGAGACACAGAACGTGTGTTTACAAGCCCTGGTAGCCCAGCTAATGCATTTTCGAGGGGAAAAGTAACGCGTTGTTCAACCTCTAACGGCGTATAGCCTGGCGCTTCGGTGTTGATCATAACCTGAACATTAGTTATATCAGGTACTGCATCAATAGGCAGTTTAGTAAAATTCCATAAGCCTAATCCTGCAATGGCTAATACCATGACAAGAACGAGGATATTTCGCTTTATAGCAAAGCGTAAAATCGATTCTAACATTACGCTCTCCTAGTGATCGTGTGACGCGCCAGACTTTTCAATATCGGCTTTGATGATGTAGCTATTTTCAGTAACATACTCAGTACCAGCAGGCAGTCCACCTAGTACCTCTACCCATGTTGCATCTGAACGACCCAGCTCAAGCATCCTGACTTCATATTCATCAGCGACTTTTGCATACACGACCGTAAAATCACGAAAGCTCTGTAAGCCTATTTTCTTTACCGCTAAAGGAACTTCAAAAGAAGCAGTTTCAATATCGGCTTTAACAAAACTCCCTTCCAACAAAGGCTCAGCCTGTTGTGCCAACGTAACCCACACCATTCTTGCCTGATCACTTCTAACTTTTGGCTCTATAAATGATACCTTACCAGCAGTATTCACAAGACTACCTTCTGCCTTAATGCTCACTAGAGTGCCTTGAGATACTTTGCTGTAATCGCTCGGGTAGACTGCTAATTTAACGACAGATTGACTCGCGTCTGTGATAACAAGCAGTTCTCGGTTATTCGTTTGCTCACCTGAATTAGCCATTTGTTTTGCGACAAAACCAGCAATAGGCGATTTTATCTCATAGGGGTTTAAACTTTCATTACTTTCAATCGTCATTAAAGTTTGGCCTTTATTTACTTTATCGCCAAGCTTTACATTTAAGTGTGTAATAACACCTTCAAAACGTGCAAAAACAGTGCGGTGCGCACTCGGCGGTAACCAAACCTGTCCATAAGCAGGGATCGTTTGATGAAGCTTTTGAGACCCTGCAATTGCAGTTTCAATCGCCATTGCATCTGCTACTGCGGGTTCGATTTTTGTTCGCCCCTCTAGGTTATCGTATTGCCAACGATATTTTTTTCCTTGGTAGCTCGCATTTACTGTGACAATAAAAGAGTGCGGTTCGTAAATTTCCATATCCCCACGTAAAAAGTCACTTTGGCTAATAAACTTAATATCATCAATCACATTACCTAATCGGGTTAACGTAACCGTTAATTCAACATCGTCGGGATTAATTGGGTTTTTATTATCCGTTAACCATACTCTAAACTCAGGTGGTACGCCTGTTTCGAAAATCGCTAACTCCAATGCGAAGCTTCCTTCACGAAGCATACGACCATTATGCGGCCCTTTTTCAGGCTCTGCTTGCTCTGTAGTAGGTGTTGATACTGCGCTAGCGGGTAAATGTACCCCCGCGCTGAGGCCGAGTAATACGGCAACGGTTATGGAGGGAATAAAGTTTGTCGTTTTCATAAATAATCTCATTGTTCTATCGATGCGCCAGTAAGACGCTGAATTTCTATATGCTGTAAATGTAAGCTTTCATAAGCGCTAAGTAGTTCTGATTGCGCGCTTAATTGCGCCTGACGCACGCTACTCCACTGGTTGTAATTCAATTTACCAACGTTAAATGCTTGTTTTGCTTGGGTAAGCGCGGTTTCTAGCGTGGGAATGATTTCATTTTTTGAGGTGGTAATTACATGAACAGAATGCTTAACTTCTTGAAGCAAAGCATAAAGCTGGCTATTAGCTTGTTGAGTTAAACTCTTCGCTTGCGCTGTTAATACATCTTGCTCGGCACGTAACTTAGCGACCGTTCCGGCATTGCTGCCAGATGCTCCCCACGGAATAGAAACACCGGCCACGAGCCCAAAGTCATCCGTTGATTCATAGCGACGTAAGCCTGTTGTAAATTGCCATTGTGGTTTTGCTTCAATTTGAGCTAATTCAATGTGTGATTGTGCAATACGTTTTTGACTTGCTAACTGCATCAAACGAGGCGCATTTTTAAAGCGCTCGAACTGTGACTGAAAATCTACAATTTTAGGTAACTGCAATAAGTTACCTGCAAGTGTAAAGTCAGTGCGAGGCTCTGCCCACAAGGCAGAAAGCTGATATTTTCCACTGGCTATTTCATGCTCAAGATCTTCGAGGAGTAATTCTTGATTAATTAATTCAGCCTCGGCTAAGTATTTATCAATTGATAATGACTTACCTATACGAACCCGTTCATCAATTGCATTTATAACCTCATTAGCTTGCCTTACAGCCATTTTATTGAGCTTTAGCGCCTCTTCTTTCACCAGTAGTTGAATAAATAGCTTCGCGGTCATCGCAGCTAAATCAAGTGCAAGAATTTGTTTCTCTATACGTATCTGCTCAAGTTCAGACTGGCTTGCTTTTACGCGACTATCAATTTGCTCTTGTTGCATCAGCCAAGAAAAAGTTAAGGTTGATTGCATATTTTGCAAACCACTATGCTCACCTGTCCCAAAAGCATCTTCAACCATTAAGCCTATTTGCGCTCTTTGGCCTATATTTGCTTGTTTTATCTTACCTTGCTGCGCTTTGTCTCGGTAAAAGTAGCCCTGTAGTTGCGGGTTGTTAGCAAGTGTGAATGAGATTGCTTGCTTTAGGTTTAATGTTTGATAAGTCTCAGAACTTGCAAAACATGGTAGTGCTGAGAAAGATATAAATAAGCCCACAAAAAACCGACTGGCGATCGGTTTTTTGTGGGTGAAATGACGACTGAAAAATTTCATTTTAATCCTTACTTAGTGGATGAAAAAAGTTTCTATAAGGTGATGAACACTATCGACAGTCGACAGTGTGAATAAAGCGATAGCCATAAAGCTAAACAACGTGACAATTAAAAGTGGTTTAGGCGTAGTAGGAATTGGCGTTAACAATGTTTGTATACGCTGAGTTATTTGCTCATTACTAAAATGACTCGTAAAAATATTGTCATTAGTGATACGTTGTTGTCGTTGAAATCGAGCAACATTAATAAGCGCTTGAGCCACATCTAAACCATCAAAATACTGTGTGGCACCGACATCAGCAATTTGCTCAGTTAAAGCCGTATAAGATTGCTGTAACGCCGCGCGCGTTGGCGAAGGAAAACACCAACTAAATAAACTAAACAAAGTTTTAAAAAGCGGATCTCGGGCTTTTAAATGTGCTAGTTCATGCTGTATGACTATGTGTACTGTTTTTTCATCAAGTGCTTGTAATCCGCTGGTTATATACACTTTTGGATTGAAAAAACCAACAGTAAATGCCTCTGGTACAAGGTGTTCAATAACGTGTACAGACTGGTTGGGATAATCTTTGTGAGGTTGAGTATTTGATAAAGCCAACAGACTGCTCATTGCTGAACTATGTCTATTAAGACTAAAAAATGCATGTACGCTAGCGCTTGTCATCAAACAAGCTGCTGATATAAGTAATACCGAATGCCAACTATAGACAGAGAAAACCTCTAGGTGATGCCAGTGAGCAACCCCTTGCAACCAATTAGACATTTGGTTTTGATGTGCCTGCCAAAATACAGCTGCACACAATAAGGAGATCCACCAAGGGCTGCTAATAGTTAACCAAAGCATGAACTTACGCTCGGTAAACTGGAAAATAGTAATTTTTTTACAAAGCGAGGTGTGGAAGAAGGAAATCAATATGATCACACAAATAAAAGCGGTCACCGCTGCGCTCGCTAGATTTAAAAACACGGCCCAATTTCCAACAATCATGTTTACACTTTTCCGCTTCGTAGTTTTCGCTGTTGCTCTATAAGCTTTTCGAGCTCATCTAATTGTGTATCATTAAAATTAGTCGAAGTAGAAGAAAATGCAGCAATTAAACTGTTTTCACCCTCTTCAACAAAGTCAGCTGTAATATCATTTATTAAAGTAGCTATAAGCGAGTTACGATCAACTTTAGTTCGGTAATTATAAGCATGACCCTGCTTAGTTCTGCTAAGAAGGCCTTTTTTATAAAGTCTTTCAAGGGTGCTTTGAATAGTATTGAGAGTGCAGCCACGTGTTTTACCTAAACGACTGTGCACATGCTTTGCATCCGCTTCTTTAGAAGACCACAAATATTGAAGTACTAGTTTTTCTAATTCGCCTAACTGCATAATCAAATATCTCTTAACAACATAGCCATATCATGGCAAAATAAAAACCGATAGGCAATCGGTTTTTATTTTTTTATTTAAAAAGGAAAGTAATACATGGGTTGGATAATTTTTAAATACTTAGTGACAGCAGCAATTGTTGTAGCGGTTTCAGAGGTCGCAAAGCGCAGTGATAAACTCGGAGCACTAATTGTAGCACTTCCATTAGTGACTATTTTAGCAATGATTTGGTTGTACGTTGAAAAACAACCAACGGAGAAAATTGCGAACCATGCTTGGTATACCTTTTGGTATGTCGTGCCTACCTTACCGATGTTTTTAATATTTCCATCATTACTGCACCGATTTGGTTTTTGGCCATCACTCGGCCTTAGCGCCTTAATAACTTGTTTTCTCTTTGGAGTGTTTGCATTCGTTGTTAGCAAATTTGGAATAAATTTAATACCCTAAAAGGTTGTTCCTGAAATTAATAATATAGTGAAATAAAGGATGTAGATGGGGCAATAATTTCGATACTTATCCCTAAAAAATTTTCCATTACTTAGCAGAGTCAAATAAAAGCTAGCCTTATTTATGTACTAAGAGTGATAATATAAACAGAATATGGCTCATTTTATGGAACTATAAAAATGCTTCTATAACTCTAGTTCTAAGTGATTTAATTTGTATACTGCTCAATGAACAACCTGAAAGCAGCTCATCATAAGCTATACCGAGCTCTGGAGTCAGGCCCCCTAGAACGAGTTTATCAAGGTTTTCTTTTAACTTATTATCCCTGTTTATTTTTGGCGATGTTAAAGGTCTAAATATATCTTCTCTCACCAAAATTGTGTCACATTCCATATCAACATAAGAACAACTATCTGGTATATCAATATTAATGCGCTCAGCAAACTCAACTAAGCTTGTTTCTGCAAATGTGAATAACCAGGCGAATTCAATTTTGTCCTTGCCTGACCTAAGAATGCGCCCTAGTACTTGCCTAAAATACAATTCGGTTTTTATAGAGCTTAAATGACAACATACTTGTAGCCTAGGTATGTCGGTCCCTTCACTGATCATACCAACACTAACAATCCACTGTTCTGTAGATGACTTAAATGAATTGATCTTCTCTGTTGAATTATCGTGTAAGTAAGTAACTATGGTTGATGTTTGATTGAATTCATCAATTAATAGACTGTTTATCATTTCAGCGTGCTTAACTGAAGACGCGACCACTAGACCGCCAGCAGTCGGGTTTGAAGCTCTTATCTCCGACAATTTTAATACGGCTAACTTCAATAAATATTTAAGTGCAGGGTCATTATTAAGCACCTCTTGGTACGTTGAGTGAGTTTGCCTAACAAATTCAGCTATAGACCCATATGTTTCGTGACCATCCGAAATATTATTGCTATCAACTAAAACTATTTTTGGCTCTCTACACACATTATCTCTAATGGCCTGACTCAAGCTGTATTGATAATCGCATATCAACTCACCTTCTGGGTCAGAATAGTTCACTAAAGCAATAGGAAGAGCGTCTGAGCGCCAAGGAGTGCCTGATAGCGCAAGTGTATACGTTGCAATATCCTGTAAATGAAAAACAACTCTCTCACCCCACGTATTGATTTTAGATTTATCTTGCGAGAACGAGCAATGGTGTATTTCATCAAAAATAAAAAATGTACGGTATTTGCTTAGACCATCCCAGGTACTTTGAGGAATGGAGCATAAACTTTGATAAGTCATCGAGGCACCTACAGCGGTAAATGAGCCATCAAATGAACACCCAATTATTTTTCCAAATGTTCTTTTGATATTATTAGCCACTTCAACCGATGGTGAAAAGCAGATCACTCTGTCAATCATTCCTTTATCAAATAACGTTTTGGCCAATGATGCTGCCATTATTGTTTTACCAGCACCAGGAGTGGCCTGACATAAAAAGTGCTTATCACTAACAGTGTATTTCTTTACTGCTAACTCAACACATTCTTTTTGCCAACTTCTCAGCATCGCGAAGCACCATTGTTCAAAGAAGCCAATATAGTGGTTAAAGCATTAACTTTTCCTAATAACTTAGCTGAATTATTTTTAGCATCGTCTAATGCAGAATAGAACAAGCTAAGGTGCTCAGGGAATCGCTTTTGTAGGGCTTTATATTCATCAACTTCCCCTAACAAAATCGCAAGCTCAGCCTCAAACTGTTTCTTTTCATTCAATAAAGTCTCAACAAGCGGTGATGCTTGATTATCAGTATGACTGTTAATTGCTTTTTCTTGTTGAATTAAAGCCTGTTTCGCTACAAACGTAGCGTTATTAAACAGCCCAGTTTTAAAATATTTTTTATGGCGGCCACTTCCTTTTGAAGTTAAGAGATCCTTCCGCTCAAGAGTTGTCGTTTGCCTATAAATGAATTTACGTGCCTCATCTATATCTTGATATTTATCAGTTACGGTTAATAACTCATCCCTGAGCTCGACAATTGTAAAACCATTGCACTCTTTTTCGATCAAAAGAGAATAAATGTGGTGGTTTAATTTAATAACTTGGGGCATTTCTTATACTACAACAATTAAGAAAACTTAGGGTTGCTAAGTATATAGAACAATGCAAAACTTAGAAATACTAAGTTTTATATTTGAGAGCATTTTTAAGAACACACCCACAAAACAAACTTAGGATTCCTAAGTGTACAAACCATTGTAAAACTTAGACAATCTATGCAATTAGAGACTGAAAAATGATATTTCTGTGTTCCAAAATCCAATTCCAATTAGACTCAAACAAGCCCGCGCTAAGTCAGGTATTACTCAAAAGCAGCTGGGGATACTTATCGGTATGGATGAAAATTCAGCGAGTGGTCGCATGAACCACTATGAAAAAGGCCGCCACATTCCAGATTTAGCTACCCTAAAAAAGATCGCTGATGAACTAAATGTTCCATTGAATTATTTTTTCTGTGAAGATGAGACAACAGCAGAGCTAGTAATCGAAATCTCGAAATTAGATATAGAGAAGAAGCTTAAATTAATCAAAGAACTTAAAGACTCATCTAATTAGTTGAGCCTATATTAAAAAAGTAAATTGTCGTATACAATTAAATAAAAAATAGCCATAAAACAATGGAACTTGGACAATACTACACACCTAAAACTTTTAGTACTCTATTGATAGAGAACATGCTTTCAACTAAAGCTGATTATGTTTTAGACATAGGCTGTGGACAAGCTAGTTTATTAGAGGCAGCAAGAGGAAGATGGAAAAAAGCCAAACTTATTGGGTACGATATCGACCCAACTAACTATAATTTACAAGGTGAAAATTTACACATTGGCTTTGGGGATGGCTTAGACCCTGATTTATCAAATAAAATATTAGACAACTTTGGTTATATTGATATATCAGTAGCGAATCCTCCGTGTACCAGTAAATAAAAACATAATACGTTCAAAAAAGGCTCTAGAGGCCTTCTATTATTTCTTTCTTTCGATTTAAGTCTTACTTCACATCGCCGATTTATTTCAAGTAAGACTTCAATATCAAAATTAACTCCTCACTTTCATTTGCTCTCTCTTCATTACTTAAATTCGCCAGACCAATATGATGTCTTATGTGATCTTCCAGTATCTTGTTCATTAGTCCGTTAACAGCTCCCTTAATCGCAGCTACTTGCTGCAATACAACAATACAGTCAGGTTCTTGTTCCAATGCTTTTTCTAGTGCGTTAGTCTGGCCACGAATCTTTTTTATCCTAGTCAGCAATGCCTTTTTATTTTTTTCGATATGAGCCATACAATCCTCAATTGTTCAAAGTAGTATACTAGGGTATAGTATAGCAAAATTAATAAATAATTAAGAGAGTAAAATGCGCGAGCAAGCAGTCGAAAAATGGGGTCATACTCATCATTTTGCAATTGACACTGCACAATCTGAAAAGAAAGTGACAATCGTATTTGCAATCACTACTTTGACTATGGTGATAGAGATAGTTGCAGGAACTTGGTTTGGTTCAATGGCACTATTGGCTGATGGTTGGCACATGTTTACTCACTCGGCCGCTTTTGCTGTTTCAATTTTCGTATATTGGTATTCAAAAAAGCATCGAAGTAATAGGGAATATTCTTTTGGCGTTGGTAAGGTCAATACCCTAGGTGGATTTGCCAGTGCCGTTGCGCTCGGAACTGTTGCATTAATGATGATAGTAGAGTCTGTAAGTCGACTTTTTTCACCACAAGCAATACGCTTCGATGAAGCTATCGGTGTAGCGATAATTGGACTGATAGTCAATGTCGTATCGGCCGTTCTGCTTCATGACAATCACCACCATCATGGGCAAGAGCACCATAAACACACTGATGAAGATCATAGTCATGACCATCACGATCACAATTTAAAAGCGGCTTACTTTCATGTACTTGCCGACACTCTGACATCTGTGTTTGCTATTGTTGCCCTTGTCTCAGGTAAGTATTTTAACTGGTTATGGGCAGATGCTCTTATGGGAATCGTAGGCGCAATTATAATTACCAAATGGGCCTATAAATTGTTGACTGACAGTAGCAACATATTACTTGATAAAGCTGCAAGTGAGCCGATAGCTAACAAGATTGTATCGTGTACAGAAGAAGATGGCGTGTCCGTGGTAACCGATTTACATTTATGGAAGCTTTCGAGTAAACACCTTAGTGCAATTGTTTCTGTTGCAACACCTTTAGAAAAAACTCCTGATGATTTTAAAGATATTATTCGTCGTCATATTGACCTCTCCCACTTAACTATCGAAGTTAATAAAATCTAAGCCGAATTCGGCAGTCGAACTTACTTTTTTGTTTTAGGAATTATCGTTTATGAGTATTTTTGCATTAATTCTTATCGCGTTTGCTATGTCTAGTGATGCTTTTGCCGCTTCGATTAGTAAAGGATCAAAACTTAAAAGCCCACGTATTTTAAATGCACTGAAAATGGGGCTAATATTTGGTGTCATTGAGGGGATTACTCCTATCATAGGTTGGGTGATAGGTTCGGCAGGTTCTTATTACGTTCAGGAAATAGATCATTGGATAGCATTTATCCTTTTGTTTTCGCTGGGCTTGCATATGTTATATGTGAGTTTCCAAGCTGAAGAAACAGAAATATCTCTTAGTCCCTCAAGTAAAAAACGAGCGCTAGCTGCCACAATATTAACTGCGTTGGGCACTAGTATTGACGCAATGACAGTGGGCGTTACGTTTGCATTTTTAGACGTAAACATTGTTATAGCAGCCGTATTGATTGGTCTTGCAACCGCTCTAATGGTAACTATTGGTTCTTTATTAGGAACGTGGTTGGGTGCCTTAGTCGGGAAAAGAGCTGAAGCGTTTGGAGGCATTATCCTAATAATTATAGGTTCATGGACTTTGTATTCGCATCTGAGCGTTTAGTTGAGCTTATGACGCATTGGTTGTATTCGCAACTTGCATCGGCAATGCTCTTACAACCAAATCGTGTGATAATTAGACCGACATTTTCCCTTGGTAATCACATTAATCCACATAAAGCTAAGAGAAGATTAGAATTCCAGTCTAGGTTCGACGGACACTTTTAAACTAGTCATAGCCTTGAAGGTAGTTGACTGTCTCATGAAGTATTCAAACCAATAAAATGAAAAAACCTGACAGTCAGCTTTCTGCTATGACCGATTCACGCCCTGAGCCGAACTTCGGCAAAGAGCGATAACCGGACTGTCGGGTCAACTCGTTTTTGGACAAAAATGAGTTAGAGACTGAGGTCGGTTTTGTGCCCAGACTGTGTGAAAACTCTGATCACCTTTTGGTCTAAGTATCTGCTGCTTATGATCGATTAATCTATACATTTAGTTCACTTAATATACTGATATTTATATAATAAGACTATTGATTCAGTCGAGGGTTGAGGCAATATGTCAAAGTTTATAAGCGGTGAAGATCGTAACCAATCAACGTTATTTCCAGAATCGTTGGAAGACTACGTCAGTGAAGATAATACGGTCAGAGTAATTGATGTTTTCATTGAGGAACTAAATCTAGCTGAATTGGGGTTTAAAGGATTAACCTTAAAGTCCACAGGCCGCCCTAAGTATCATCCAGCCACACTATTAAAGCTTTATCTTTATGGTTACCTCAACCGTATTCAATCATCCCGCCGATTAGAAACCGAATGCCAACGCAATATTGAACTGATGTGGCTACTTGGTAAGTTGGCACCCGACTTTAAAACGATTGCTGATTTTAGAAAAGACAACGGAGGCGGTATAAAAAATGTATGCAAAACGTTTGTTGAAGTCTGTCGTCGTCTGAATATGTTTGAGAAACCCGTTGTTGCCATCGATGGTAGTAAGTTTAAAGCTAGCAACAACAAAGGCAATAATTTTACGCCAAGCAAAGTTAAATTTCACATCG
>NZ_PNCN01000048.1:0-50268 GCF_005886135.1 Pseudoalteromonas sp. S4741
CGTTAATCGCCCCTAGGCAGAACCCTTCGGGCAACGCCTATTTGGCATTGATGCTGCGTTATCGCCTATTTATGGGGAGTAACCACACCACATAGGCTCTGCCTTGCCTAAATACCAAATAGTCTGCTGCAAGTTTAACCTTGAAAGATCAACAGACCCTAGCAAACGTTAAAACCAATTTACCGCCTTTAATGCCTTATGCTGCAGATATTTTATTCGCGGTTAAAGAGCAAGACTTAAAAATGGCGTTAGTAACAGGCAGCGCATGCCATGAAGCTGAGCCAATACTAAAAGGATTAGGGTTTTATGATTTATTTGATACGGTGGTTACAAAAGACGATGTAACCAATCCAAAGCCTGCCGGTGATCCCTATTTATTAGCACTTAAAAATATGCAGGTCGCTGCAAAAAATGCGATTGCCGTTGAAGATACCTTCACTGGCGTAACAGCAGCAAATAATGCAGCCTTAGCCGTTGTAGCGATTGCTAATAAGCACACCGAGCAGCACGACTTCAGTAAAGCAACACAGCAAATGCATAACCTTGAAGAATTTTGGCAATGGCTTCAATCTCAACTATAGTTTAAGCCATATTTAAATTTGCAAGGATGCAGTTATGGTTACTATTCAAAGATACCTATTTATTTTTTTAACGCTTTTTAGTGCGAGTTTATTAGCGCAATTGCCGCAGGTGCAACTCGCTGATGTTTATGATGAAACTAAGCATAACGATATTCGCCAATATTTGGTGAGTGAAAAGTTTGACGGCGTTAGAGCAATATGGACGGGGAAACAATTTGTTACCCGCCAAGGTAATCCAATTAATCCTCCTAAGTGGTTTACCGCCCCTTTGCCTGATGTTTGGTTAGACGGTGAGTTATGGACCAAGCGAGGTCAATTTTCTGTTCTCAGTGGTATTGTTAGAACAAAAATACCCAACGACTTACTCTGGCAAACAGTGACTTATCAAGTATTTGATATGCCAGATACAAACACGCCTTTTCATCGTCGCTATCAAAATTACCTGTCACTCATTACTAAGTTAAATAGCTCACATATTAAGGCGGTTAAGCAATATCAATTTAGCGACAATCAACAACTAAGTGATTACTTTAATGAGGTCACCAAACAAGGCGGGGAGGGCGTTATGCTTCATTTAGCAGAGGCTAAGCATTCGAGTGGTCGCTCTAGTGCATTGTTAAAACTCAAACCTTATTTGGATGCTGAAGCGCTAGTTATTGAACATTTACCAGGTAAAGGTAAATACACTGGTATGCTCGGGGCATTGCGAGTGCAAACCAAGCAAGGCGTAACCTTTTCTATTGGCACGGGCTTTAGTGATGAAGAACGCAAGCGTCCGCCAGCTATTGGTTCAACAATCACTTATCGATACCACGGATACACTAAAAATGGTTTACCGCGTTTTGCTAGTTTTTTGCGAGAAAGACCCGAAAAATAAAGAGTGTAGGCCAATTCAGTATATATTTTTTAGCAATTATGCTAAATTGCGCGGCCTTTTTGGTAATGTTTGGTGATCTATGTTTGTTGGTTTTGATTATGGTAGTTCTAATTGTGCTATGGGTGTTTTAAACGAAGAACGTGTTCAGCTTATCCCTTTAGAGCAAGGCAAACACTATCTTCCATCAACGTTATACACCCATCATAGTGCCTTAGTCGTTGATTTTGTAGCGCAGCATTTACACGGTTCAGAGCATGAGCATGCCTATAAAACCGCGCGCCAACCCTTACTTAATACACTCCCGCGAATTAAATCAGACCTAGACTTACAAGCCGGCGACGACACCTTATTCATTGGCCGTGAGGCGATTAGTGAATATGTGCAATTTCCTGAAGAAGGTTATTTTGTAAAATCCCCTAAATCATTTTTTGGCGCAACGGGCTTAAAGCAAGGTCAAATCAATTTTTTTGAAGATATTGCCACAGCAATGATTTTAAAAATAAAACAACGTGCTGAATTATCGTTAGGGTATACGCTGAGCCAAACTGTTATTGGGCGCCCAGTGAATTTTCAAGCAGTTGGTGGTCAGCAGTCAAACCAACAAGCCGTGGGTATTCTAACACGCGCAGCAAACCGGGCGGGCTTTAAAGATGTTGAGTTTTTATATGAGCCACTCGCCGCTGGTATTGATTATGAAAGTGATTTAACGCAAGACCAAAAAGTATTGGTGATTGATATTGGTGGTGGTACCAGTGACTGCTCATTTGTACAAATGGGGCCAAGCTTTAGAGGAAATAGCCAGCGAGATAGTGATTTTTTATCTCATAGTGGTAAACGTGTTGGCGGAAACGATTTAGATATTGCTTTGAGCTACCATGGTTTAATGCCGTTACTCGGGCTTGGCAGTACGTTTAAATCAGGTTTACCACTACCTAATCAAGCATTTTGGCAAGCTTGTAAAATTAACGATGTGAATTTACAGAGCCAGTTTTATAGTGCCCAGCATTATCGTGAACTCAGTGCGCAGTTACGCGATGTCAGTGTCCCTGAACTTTATAAACGACTTATTCACTTACAGCAAAATAAGCAAGGTCACCAATTAGTTCAACAAGCTGAAGCGGCTAAAATTGCATTAACATCCGCAAATAGTTTTAATTGTGATTTAGCCTTTTTAGATAACTCATTAAGCAAAGATATTTCAGTCGCTGATTTAGCGCTTGCTGTTGACGATAGCATTAGTCAGATTGTTACCTTAGCTAAACAGGCAATTACTGATGCGAATACCACTCCCGATGTGATTTACTTAACGGGAGGGAGTGCACAGTCTCCATTAATTAAAGCGGCGTTGAGTGAGCATTTAGGTAACATAAAAATGGTGAACGGTGATCACTTTGGTAGTGTAACTGCTGGCCTTACTAAATGGGCCAGCATGCTTTATAAGTAAGCTGCTATAGAGGTATTTGTCGGGTTGCGAGGTATTTTTCGTAATCTGGCAATGTTCGCTCAAGCTCTATATCCATTAATGGTGAGCTAAGTAGCATATCGGCACTCACTTCATTACACGCCACAGGAATATTCCACACAGCAGCTAAACGTAGCAGAGCTTTAACATCGGGATCATGAGGTTGCGAGGCTAAAGGGTCCCAAAAAAAGACTAATACATGTATTTCATGCTCCGCTATTTTCGCCCCGAGTTGTTGATCGCCGCCCATAGGGCCACTTAATAATTGAATAACATCAAGCCCTGTTGTTTTTTCAATTAAATGCCCAGTAGTCCCTGTGCCATATAAAGTGTGTTTACTTAGAATGGCCTTATGTTTTTCGCACCATAACTTAAGCGCAGATTTTTTGCCGTCATGTGCTACTAAGGCTATATTTTTTTGCGCAGGTAGAGATTGTATTTTTTGATCCATGCTGATTCTTATTAGTTAGAGTAATAAATTGATAGCCAAGGCAATAAATACAATGCCTGTGAACCTATCAATCCAGAGCTGGCTATTTGGGTGATTTCTAAAAAATTGAGCTATTTTATCGCCGAAATAAATATACGTGCAGTCTATCGGAAAAGCAAAGATTGGATACAGTAGCCCAAAAAACGCCAGCTGAAAGGTTGCAGATGACAAGCTATGGTCAACAAATTGTGGGATAAAAGCAATAAAAAACAAAGCCACCTTAGGGTTAAGCACTTCTGTCATCATGGCATGAAACATGACATTTTTGTTTTTATTGGTTGTAACATGCGGTTTATCGCTTTGCTCACAAGATGGTGGCATAAACGTGCCTTTAAGCATCATAAAACCTAAGTAACATAAATAGGCTGCACCTGCATATTGTACGCTGGCATAGGCTGTTTCAGAGGCTTTTAAAATAGCACTTAAACCAATAACTGCAAAAAATGTATGTACTACGCCACCTAAGGCAAAGCCAAAAGCACTTTGCATACCTGCTTTTCGCCCGTTAGCAAATGTTTGTGCCATTAAGAACGCGTTTGATGGCCCAGGCGCGACGGCCATTAAAAAGCTGGCGAGTAAAAATGAAAGTAAAAAATCAGGATTGATCATTGCTCTGAATCAAAAAGGGTTTGGTGGTTAATGTTATCAAGCATATAGAAAAATAAAAAGCGGGCATATTGCCCGCTTGGTAAAGAGTTTTAACTACAGTACTAATTGCCTGTGATGATTATAATTAACAGGCTCAGTAAACGTGCATTTTATTAGGCATATTTAGCATAACGAAACAGTAAGTAAGAAAAGGGAATTAATAATAAAAAGTGTGTGCCTATAAGCTCTGGGGTTGATAAATTTAAATATTGAGTAATAAACACCAATAAACTTGCTCCACTCATTTGCATTGCTCCCAAAAGAGCAGAGGCGGTGCCTGCTTGTTTAGGAAATAAACTCAAAGCACGCCCGGCGGCAGAGCCAAGTGTTAAAGCAAAACCAAAGGCAGCAATAAACATAGGGATCATTAATGCCAATGGCGTTTTAAATTGGCTTAATAACAACATAAGTAAGCCGGCACTCACTAGCACTAAAAGGCCTATTTTTAAGGCTCTTTTAGGTTGACGTTTAATGTAAATAGGCATAATAAAACTAGCAAGAATACTAAGCACTGCATTGAGCGAGAACCAAAAGGTAAAGTCGGCTACGTTGCCACCTAATTCAGTAATGAGCCAACCGGGAGCCAGTGTTACAAACACCAATATAGCTGACATAGTGACCATACATAACAGGCTATTAAATAAAAATAATGGAGTTGAAATGATGGGGAGAAAGCGTCTTAAATCTAAAATATGCCCCTGGTAATGACTGTCTGCTGGGCGTGTTTCCCTAAACAAGAATAAGGTGACAATAAACCCCAGTAATGCAAAACCGGTTAAAAATAGAAAGTTCATTTGCCAACCAAACTGTACGGTTAGCCAAGCACCTAAAATGGGCGCTAATGCTGGAATAAAGCAAACTATACCGTTTAGATAGGTAATTATTTGGCCACTGCGCTCACTACCAAACTTATCTCTTACTATTGCAAAAGCGACAACAAAGGTAGCGCACGCGCCTAATCCTTGAATAGCACGAGCAAACATCAGTACTAAAAAGCTAGGAGTATAATATGCCCCCAATGCCGCCAGTCCATACAAAGCGACCCCAGTTAAGGCGATGGGCTTTCTGCCAAAACGATCAGCGAGTGGACCTGCAATTAATTGCCCCAAACCAACAGTAAGCATAAAAATAGCCACCGTTTGCTGTACTTGCTTTTCGCTCACTGAGAATTGCTCTGCGATAGTGGGAAAGGCAGGCAGGTAAATATCAATGCCCATCGGACAAAAAATGACGAGTAACGCTAAGATAAGTAATAAAGTAAAATTAGGTTTAGCGGGCTGTGTATGCATCAGGTCTCCTTTTGTTGGTATTTTAAGTGGCGACTGATGAAAAAGAAAGGGCTTATGGCCGATGTATCAGCCAAGTTACCTACTTTGAACCTTATTATGATTATTTTTGTTTAAGTATCACACTTCTTTAAACTGATCCGATGTGTTAATTTGCTTTTTAAGCAAAGACAATGGAAAAATAATAATGAGTAATGAGTCTGCATTAATAAAAACATGGCATAAATTTAAAAAGTGGCCATGCGGTAACTGGCTTTTCAGTAAAGCCGTGTGTTTCAAGGCACCATATTTTGGCTCTATGAAACCCACTATTTTAGATTTAAAAGCAGGGCACTGTAGTGCTGTGGTTAAAAACACACGCCGTGTACATAATCACATTGGAACAATTCATGCTATTGCTCAATGTAATTTGGCTGAGCTGTGTGCGGGAGTGATGGTGGATGCGACGGTACCGCATAAAACACACCGTTGGATACCTAAAGGTATGACAGTACAATACTTAACTAAAGTAGACACAGACGTTACTGCGATTGCTGAAATTGAGTTACCTCATCAATGGACTGATAAAGAAGATTTAGTGGTGCCGGTAAAGCTTTACAATACCCGAAATGAGTTGGTGTTTACTGCAGATATAACCATGTACATCACAAAGAAGAAGTAATTGCTAAATTATATTTTTATATAAAGTATTAAAAACAATGGTTTAGTTTATTGACTAAACCATTTTTTGTTTAGGTTTAACCTTTTGCAGTAGACGACTTGTTTACAAACGAAAGGCCATTGTCTTCATTATCAATAATGGCTTTTACATCGTTAACCGGTTTTGGTTTATCTTTAGCATGCTCAATGACTTCTTTTTCAAAGCGCTGCTTTAAACTACCTT
Organism: Pseudoalteromonas sp. S4741; assembly: GCF_005886135.1. NCBI lineage: Bacteria > Pseudomonadati > Pseudomonadota > Gammaproteobacteria > Alteromonadales > Pseudoalteromonadaceae > Pseudoalteromonas > Pseudoalteromonas sp. S4741. Next base: position 6,228 of record NZ_PNCN01000048.1, read on the forward strand.
CAATAATCGCACCGGCTTCTATGCTCAGGGTGTCATGAAATATATCGCCAAGTACATGAGCGTTATTTTCGATCTTTACTTCACTTGCATTTAAAGAGCCGATGATTTTACCTTTAACAACAACGCTGCTTGCCTCAACAACGCCCTCAACAACACCTGAAGTGCCAATCACTAAATGTTCGGCCTTTATATCACCGTCTATTCGTCCATCTAGTTGTACTTCACCTTGGCTTACCAAAGAGCCCGTTATACGCACATCATTAGAAATGATTGAGGGAGTATGACTTACTCGCTTGATTGATGAGTCCGTTTTTGCTTGTTTATTTTTACCAAACACGAGAAAGCGCCTTTGTTATTTTTAGTGGATTGACATGCTTGTCGTCTATTAATACTTCATAGTGTAAATGAGTACTTGTACTTCTTCCGGTACTGCCCATTAAGCCAATGACATCGTGCTTTGTGACTAATTGACCTTTTTTAACATTAATTTTGTTTAAGTGACCAAAGCGCGTTACAACACCGTTTTTATGCGCTAACTCTATAAAGTTACCATAACCGCCATTACGGCCCGCTCGACGAACCGTGCCATCGGCAGGGGCAAAAATTTCTGTTTTATGCCAGCCAGCTAAATCAATGCCTTTATGAAAAGCGCGCCTTTTATTCATTGGGTCTTTTCTAAGTCCAAAATTACTGGAAATATAATATTTTGCGGCAGGTAAGGGTAATGTGTTCGGCAAGGCGGTTAAAAAGTTTTCTAGCTGATTTAACAGTAGTAGCTTATCGGCAATAGCAAGAAAAGTACTTGGAATTTTACTTTCATCGAGTATATCTAGCGGGCCACCTTGCGCCGTTGTCTGCGTGCTTAACGCGAGGTGCTGTGCCAGTGCATTTTCGAGACCTGTGTCTTGCAATATCTCTAAAATAGCGTCGTGGCGTTGATTAATTTGCGCAGCTAATAAGGTAAAATTAGTATCGTATTGCTGATTTAATAAAGTGTAGCGCTGCTCAAAACTGGTTAAACTGTTTTGTGCGTGTTTATTTTGTGTTTTATCTTCTTCGAGCGGCTCATGAAATTCGCTTTCGTTCTCATTAATAGGAGAAGATTCAAGCTCACCCTCTAATTTTATTACATCTTTGCTGATAGAAGCTGGGAGTGATTCAATCATACCTTGTAATAAAGCTTGTTTTTGTTCGAGTTCAGCTAACTGCTCTTGCTGCAATGCGAAGCGTTGTTGCTGTTGCTTTACTTTTTGTTGCCATTGTACTTGCTTATCAAGCTGAGTTTGCTCGATATGAGAAATTTGGTGTGTTTGCATATACACACGAATACTAGAGACACTCATCCACACAATAGCAATGAAAATAATAGCAAGCACAGAAACCTGTAGCCAAGGCGTCAAAACAACATGTTTTACTTCACCATTTTGGCGAATGAGCAGCTGACGAGCTGGGAAATGTTTATTAAAAAAAGACTTTATAAATAAAGGCATGTCACATAAATACTGGCTATTAAGGGCTTCAAGATAGCAATTTGAACTAAAAAAGCCAGAAAAAAATTGTAACTTCGGCTTAATTAATAGAAAAGGGCGGCTTATTCAGCAACCCTTTTTTACTAGTTTATTGATTTTGTATATTATTTTGCTGGTAGTACGGTGCTCTCTACAAAGCCAAAGCCAATACGTGCAAAGCCTTCTTTTTCACACCAGCCACGCATTATAACGTTGTCGCCATCTTCCAAGAAGCTACGCTGCTCGCCGTTACTTAAAGTGATCTTTTCTTTACCACCACGAGAAAGTTCAAGTAATGAACCCGCTTCTTCATGAGTAGGTCCTGATTGCGTGCCAGAGCCCAGCATGTCGCCTGGCATAAAGTTACACCCGTTTACGGTATGGTGAGTTACCATTTGCGCTACAGTCCAGTATGAGTGCTTAAAGCTAGACTTAGACACTTGAGTTGGGTTGTAGCCTTCATCACGCATTTTTTGTGTTTGAATTTTAACATCCATTTGAATATCAAATGCACCTTGATCACGGTTAGCCGTTGATTCTAAATATTCTAATGGTTGCGGATCATTTTCATCACGCGTCCAGCTTGTTCTGAATGGTGCAAGTGCTTCGGTAGTTACAATCCATGGTGACACGGTTGATGCGAAATTTTTCGCTAAAAATGGACCAAGCGGTTGGTATTCCCATGCTTGTAAATCACGTGCTGACCAATCGTTGAAAACACAAAAGCCGAATACATGCTTTTCAGCATTTTCAATTGAGATTGCATCGCCCAGATCATTACCTTTACCTAGGTAAATACCTAGTTCCAGCTCATAGTCAAGGCGCTTACACGGACCAAATGAAGGAACTTCTGCATCTGGCGCTTTAGTTTGTCCTTTAGGGCGATGAAACTGCTGACCAGACACGCCAATAGATGACGAACGACCGTGATAACCAATCGGTACCCACTTGTAATTCGGTAGCAGTGGGTTATCAGGGCGGAATAAACTTCCTACGGCAGTCGCATGATAAATCGAGGTGTAAAAGTCAGTGTAATCGCCAATGCGACACGGCAGAGCAAACTCAATCTCGCTTTGCGCAATAAGTGCGTGTGTAAGTTGTTCTTGATGCTCAGAACCTTCACGTAATGCTTTCGATAATGCTAAACGTAGGGCTGACCAATATTGCTCACCCAGACCCATAAATTCATTTAATGTAGCTTGGCTTGCAGCTTTAACGGCAATCTGTGCATCATCAGAGAATAAACCAAGTTCATTTACTTTTGCTAAATCAATAACCTGATCACCAATAGCTACAGCGCCACGGAACGCTTCATCTGAATTTTTACGACGTACTTCTGCAAAAGGAAGGTTTTGAATTGGGAAGTCACAGTTCGCTTCGTTAGCAGATGCAACCCAGCTTTTTAGATTAATATCGTGGGTTTCGTTAATTAGGCTCATACTCTTTCCTTATTGGTTCGCGCTGATTTATTAGTTATCTATATGGAGGCAATCAACGCAATTTAAACAGTTAGTTTAAAACAGAATTTAAAACGACAAAAAGCAGCGTGTTAAACGCTGCTTTTTAAGCGCAATATTGCGGTTTAGATTACACCACGACGCTCTTGATCACGTTCGATTGATTCGAACAGCGCTTGGAAGTTACCTTCACCAAAGCCGCCATCATCAACTCGTTGGATCATCTCAATGAAGATAGGACCAAATAGGTTCTTCGAGAAAATTTGCAGTAGATAACAGTTTTCGCTTTGGCTATCTACAAGGATTTGATGCTCACGGATCTTCTCTTTGTCTTCTTTTACCCAAGGCACACGGTCAAAAATGGTGTCGTAATATTCAGGGATAATATCTAAAGTGGCGATAGTTGATTTATCTAACTTATCAAGTGAGCTTACTAGGTCATTAGTTAGGAATGCTAAATGCTGTACACCCGGACCATTGTACTCATTTAAGTACTCATCGATTTGGTTGTTGTTGTTATCTTTACCTTCATTGATTGGAATCGAGAAAGTGCCGCACGGAGATTTAAGTGCGTAAGATAATAACGCTGTTTTTTGACCTTTAATGTCGAAGTAACGCACTTCTGTAAAACCAAATACGTCTTTATAGAAGTTAGCCCATGTTTCCATCGTGCCTTTATATACGTTATTGGTTAAATGGTCGATACGGATGAAGCCTTTGTCTTCAACAATGTTTTGCTCGCTTAAGTCTTCGAAATCTGACTCATAGATAGAACCTTTGTCGCCAAATTGTTCGATGAAGTAGATTAAGCTGTCGCCGATACCGTAAATAGCAGGGTATGGTAAATTTTTATGTGTTGAGTCTGTCGCAGGTTTTGCACCACGTTCAACAGCAACCTCGAATGCTTTTTGCGCATTCTCTACACGCCAACCCATTGAACAGATTGCTGGGCCGTGGCTTTTAGCAAATTCAGCAGAAAAACCTTCACGCTCATTATTTAGTAAAAAATGAATATCGTTTTGGTTGTAATAAACAATGTCTTTACCCTTGAATTTTTTTAGCTTAGAAAAGCCAAAATCAGTAAACACTTTGTCCATGTAATCTGCATCCGGTGTTGCATATTCAGTGAATTCAATGCCCATTAGGCCTAACGGATTATTTACTTCGCTCATTGTCATTACTCCCGCAATTAAGCACTGCGATTATTAGTTATCGTATTGCCTTCATGATTAACCAGATTGGTGTTTTGGGGAAGAGGGTGTTGTTATTTAGTAAATAGCGCGTGTGTAAATTTTACGAGACGGTTATCAAAGTATGTTGTTTATTTACATACGAGCAGGTGAAAGTAAAAATTAGGAAGCGAGACAGAAGTGCAGGCTTTATTATTAAGTTATTGATTATTAATAGTTTAATTTAATTTATTTATATGTGTTTTTAGTTTTTTTTCGCTAAAAAAAGTGCGGTTTTTGTATTTTATTATTTACACTTTTAATGAGTTTGGTTAGCTGCGATATATATAAAAACAAAGAGTATTGATGCTTTGCTGCTATAAACTCGTTTATGCACAGTGATGAGGTATAAATAATATACGGCTGAATGTAAAAATTGTGTGGTTTAATAGCGGCCATAAAAATACCCCCTGCAGTTGACTACAGGAGGTATTTGATATCATTTATCAAAGCTCATAATTATGCGTGTGATAAATCTAAATTATTGTGTTGGTGCGGTTTGTTCTAAACCTTGTTTTTCCCATATTTTAGCTTTAAAACTCATCAGTACTAAGATGATACCTACACCGATACTAAATAAGGCAATTTGTAGGTAAAGGTTCGGGATTTCTTCAACATTGTTAGGGTCAAAGTTACCAGCAAGTAATCCTGAAATAACGTTACCAATAGAGTATGTAAGTACAAATACACCCATCATTTGACCAGTAAAGCGGCGAGGCGATAACTTACTTACAGCACTCAATGCAACTGGGCTTAAACAAAGCTCACCCACTGTGTGTAAGAAATACGTAGTAACAAGCCAATAAGGTGCTACTTTTAAGCCTTCAGCGGCATAGTGTGCTGCCATAAACATTACTAAAAAGCCTGAAGCCATAATAACGAGGCCCAACGCACATTTTACGCTGTAAGTAGGCGAGACCATTTTTTTAGATAAATTAATCCAAAAAGCGGCAAAGAATGGCGATAGCGCAATAATGAACAATGAATTTAGAGATTGGAACCAAGTCGTTGGAATTTCAAATGTGCCAACCAGACGGTCTGTGTAGTCACGAGCAAACAGATTTAATGAAGAACCGGCTTGTTCAAAGCCAGACCAAAAACAGGCTGAAGCGACACAGACTAAAAATAGCGCCCACATTCTTTGTTTTTCAGCATCGGTTAGTTTGCCTTTGAAGTATATAAGGCCAAAGTAAACGAAAAAGATAACAGTAAATATAACTGCGGTGTACCCTGCAACAATCGATGGGTTAATGACAATAGCACCTGTCATCGCAGCAGCGGTAACACCGGCGGTCGCGATAACAAATGCAGCAATACCACCCCATGCGCGCGAAGTACCTTTAGGACTTAATGGGTTAGCAGGTAAGGCGCTGTGATCTGGTAAGTTTTTAAGTGTACGCTTGTATTGAATTAAACCAATACCCATACCGACAGCCGCGGCACCAAATGCCCAGTGCCAACCTACGTTTTCCATAAAGTAACCACACACGTAGTAACCAATTAAAGAACCTAAGTTAATACCCATGTAGTAAATAGCGAAACCACCATCACGGCGCTCATCTTCGTCAGTATAAAGCTGACCAACCATGGCACTGATATTAGGTTTAAGTAAACCAGTACCTGTTGCAACAAAGATCAAACCAATAAAAAATGAATATTCATGTGGCACGGCTAAAATAATATGGCCACACATGATAATAATACCGCCATACCATACTGCTTTTTGACCACCAAATAATCTATCTGCTAACCAACCACCAGGTAAACCTAAAAAGTATACTGAACCTGTGTATAAGCCATAAATTGCAGCAGCAGAAGCAACGGTAAATCCTAGGCCTTCTTGTTGTAAACTTGCTGTCATAAATAATACGAGCATCGCTCGCATACCGTAGTAACTCATTCGTTCCCACATTTCTGTGAAAAACAGGGTTGAAAGTCCTTTAGGGTGACCAAACCAGCCACTGTCAGAATTTGAACTCATATTTACTTCCTAATTCATTATTGTTTTGATGACCTTGTGGTTTTTTATTTAGCTAAATTTTTACTTATAAAAAGTATAATAAATGCTCGATCATCAGTGTTTTTTATGCAGCTAAGGTAATGGTTTGCTAAACGCAGCTATACGTTTAGGTAAGCGTCACACCCTTATCCTAGTTACAATTGCGCCTAAGTATACATAGACCTTTGTGCTAGGGGAAGCGTTGAGCGCGCTATCATACATCGGTTATGTAATTGTTAAATACCAGAGTGTGAACCCCTATTTGCTGTAGTAAACACCTAAACTTATCAAAAAATATCTTTAACATCATAGGTGATATTGTCATACCAACGTTATCTTTAATACTGTTTGAATACCGCTTGAAAAATAAATAAAAGCTTTCTTTTACGGGTAGTTACAGCTACTAATTTTTCAATAATAGTTAACCTTTACTACTTTAATTTAATAATCACCACTTAGATTAAACATGAGCGAATATTGGCGTATGGACAGTAATGATTCGCTCATTGCAGCATATAATTTATACAATGCCAGCTTGACGAAATTGAGTTGCAACAACCCCAACTTTTAGTGAACAGCCAAGCTTGAATGCGTTAAGTGCTTGAAAAAGCCCTCTAGTTAGTAAAAAACATTTTTTCGTCCAAATTTCTTTACAATAAACTATGCTCGTAAACAGAGTTAGCGTATTATTCACGCCAACTAGTTTTTCCTTACCTGAGGGTGTATGCGTTTAGATATTCACTGTGCAGACCGAGTTGGTATTGCTCAAGAGATTCTTAATATTTTAGTTAGCTACAATGTTGACTTAAAGGGGATTGAAGTCGACTCAGTAAATTGTCGTATGTATGTGAGTTTTCCTGAGATTGAATTTGAACAATTTCAAAAAATTATGCCGTCTATTCGCTTAATTGATGGTGTACATGATGTACGAACAACCGCGTTTTTACCGTCTGAACGTGAGCACAACGAACTTAACACTTTATTAAGAGCACTTCCTGATGGGGTTATATCTATTGATGCTAAAGGGTGGGTACGCCTGTGTAACGACGCAGCCTGCAAAGATTTACAATTAACAGAAAAAGAAGTCACCGGTGCTAATATTAATAATTTGCTCAAAGGCTTTAACTTTACCCGTTGGTTAGAAGGCAAAGAAGTACTGGGGCAAACCACGCGTGTTGAAGTAGCTGGTGAAGATTTTATTGCTGATATTCTGCCTATTGCGGTCCCTCAAGGCAGCGAAGGCGATGTGTTAGCGGGCGCGGTAATTAATATAAAATCGCAAAGCCGTTTAGGCCAGCAAGTGAGTGCTTTTAGGCGTTATGGCCAAGAAAGCTTTGCGACTATTCATAACTTTAGCACGGCGATGCGCCGCGTTGTTCGCGAAGCGCGAAAAATGGCGCAACTTGAAGCCCCCATTCTTATTACGGGTGAAACAGGGACGGGTAAAGAGTTACTAGCGCGAGCTTGTCACTATGCATCTAACCGCTCAGTAAAACCATTTATTGCTTTATCGTGCGCCTCGTTACCAGATGATGTTGCTGAGTCCGAACTATTCGGTTATGCCGGGTATGAAGAAAACGCAGCGCCTAAACGTGGTGTACTCGAACAAGCGGATGGTGGAACGGTATTTTTAGATGAAGTAGGTGAAATGTCGACGCAGCTACAAACTAAATTGCTACGTTTTTTACAAGACGGTACATTTAGAAAAGTTGGCGACGAAAACGAAGTTAAAGTGAACGTGCGTATTATTGCTGCCACGCAAAAAGATTTACCAGCAATGGTGCAAGAGGGCGTATTTAGAGAAGATTTATACTACCGAATTAATGTATTAACACTGGAAATTGCGCCGCTTAGAGATCGTAAAGCGGATGTTGGGCCACTTGCTGAACACTTTATTCAAAAATATGCGCAGCAAAATGGCCATACAGTCCCCGAGTTATCTGAAGAATGTTTAACGTTTTTACAAGATTACCCATGGCCTGGCAATGTACGCCAATTAGAAAACGCGATTTACCGTGCGGTATCGTTGTTAGAAGACAGTGAACTGCGCGTTGAACATTTACAGTTACCCACGTTTACCCATGATTTAGGCTATTTAGAGTCTGATTTTGAGGGCTCGCTTGATCAAGCGGTTAAGCGTTTTGAAGCCACCTTACTGCGTAAGCTTTATCCTGCCTATCCTAGCTCTCGTCAGTTAGCTAAACGCTTGGGACTAAGTCATACTGCAGTGGCTAATAAATTGCGTGATTACGGAATTAACCGCAAAACGGTTAAAGTTTAAAGATAGATACCCAAATATCCTCATTTAATGATTGATTCCTTGGTTTAAAAACAACCAAAGGAGTCAATCGCTATGATACACTGATAAAAACTCAACTGGTAAGACCTCTACTGTGAACTTATATTTTAGACTACTGCTGTTATTTTTTAAAATTAAACGTAATCGTGACTATCAATCGTTGTTAGATACGGTTGATATAGACTACAAAGCATTACCAAGTGACTGCGATATTAATTTGCATTTAACCAATTCACGCTATTTAGCGATGATGGACTTGTCGCGTACCTGGATGACTGAACGGGTTGGTTTGCTTAAGCAAATAATGAAACGTCGTTGGTTTCCTATTGTTAATGCGACAGCTATTACCTACATCCGCGATATTAAGCCAATGCAACGTTTTACTATTAGTACGCGTTTGGTTGGCTGGGATCATAAATACTTTTACATTGAACAAAAGTTTCATTCTGAGCGGGGCTTACATGCCATTGCTTATGTGCGCGGCGTGTTTAAAAGTAAAAAAGGGGTGGTAAGCGTTGAGCATATGCTCGAGGTTGCAGGCTTTGACGGGATTGCCCCCATTTTACCGGCTGAAATAATTCACTGGAAAGAAATGCTTGAGCAAAAAAAAGTAAATAACTTACCTCGCTAAACACAGGCAAAAAAAAAAGGCCTAACGGCCTTTTTAACACACATAAACGTTATTAGAACGAGTATTTAAGACCAAACATAGCAACAACAGGGTCAAGTGACACGGTTGAAGTTAATGCTTTTGCACCATTAGCATAAACAGTCGCATCAGTATCAATATCCATGATAGATACCATAGCGTGTAGGCCCCATTTTTCATCAATCTTGTAGTTAGCACCTACTTGAGCAACAAAACCAAATGAATCATCTAGTTTTACTTCTACATCGTTAGTTTCTAACGTTGCTTTAAGTGCTGCAGAAGGCTGTTCGTCAAAGAACGTCGTATAGTTAATTCCCACACCTACAAACGGACGAAGTGCATAGCTGCTGTCTAAAAAGTGGTATTGTGCAACCAGTGATGGTGGTAAATGTTTAATATCAGCAATTTTATTACCAGCTAAACCACCAGTACCTTCTACATCATGAGAAAACGGCGTTGCTGCAATAAGCTCTAATACCCATTGGTCGTTAAATGCGTAATCTACAGTAATACCTAACTGAGTATCTGAGTCGCCTTTTAAGCCTAGAGTGGGTGCTTCGTTAATTTTTGAACCATCGTTATCTGGATTAACATTAATTGCACCAACATTAACACTAAAGTTTGCGTGTGCTGCAGGAGAAAGAGCCAGTAAAGAAGTAAGTATTGCAATGCTTAGTTTAGTTTTCATGTTGTTCTCCGTGAACTACTGTGTGACTATTTGTTGATTGAGGCTATTATTGCTCGAAGTTAAAAATAAAAACCTGTTCTAGATCAAAGTTTCAAAAGCGGATGAGTAAAGAGCCTCTATTTATTGATTTAGATTAAACTTTTACTTAATTAGTGCTTAAAAATTATTGACTGATCACTCAAATACAAGCTGCAAACGAAGTATTCATAATATAATCAGCTAGTTTTGTTAAACTAAGGCTATGTTCACGGTTTAATAAAAGTAAGCGACCTCATGACTCCCTCTGGTCAACTATTTCTTCAAGGCTCCATTGCTAAAGCGCTGTTGAAATTAGGTATTCCTATTATCCTCATTAATATATTGCAGTCGGCTTATCAGCTTACGGATGCATTTTGGGTTGGGCGATTAGGAGCAACTCAAGTCGCCGCAGTGTCTATTAGTACCCCGATCACTTTTTTAGTCATTGCTATAGGCTCTGGGCTTGCAATGGCCGGTGCTATATTATCGGCGCAATACATGGGCGCAGGTCAGCAAGATAAAGTGAACCATGTTGCAGCGCAAACGGTGTTAATGGTTGCATTTACCGCCTTAGTGTTAGGGCTTCTAGGTTATGTACTTTCCCCATACTTTTTAAAACTGCTAGGCGTTGAGCAGGCGGTTTACAGTGATGCGCTTAAGTTTATGCATGTGTCCTTTATTGGCGTTATTTTTGTGTTTATTTACGCCATGTTCCAATCGCTAATGCGGGGCATTGGGCAAACTAAAGTACCTTTAATCATAGTTAGCACCACCGTGTTACTTAATTTTATTCTCGATCCGCTATTTATTTTTGGTTATGGCCGCTTTGAAGGGCTTGGCGTTATGGGCGCTGCGCTGGCGACTTTGGTTACACAAAGTTTAGCGGCACTGGCGGGCATTATTATATTTTTACGCGGTCGCCATGGTATTCAATTACAGCTAAAAAGCTTCTATCCCGATTGGCAATATATGAAACGGGCTTTTTTCTTAGGAGCGCCAGGCTCTATTGAATTATCAACACGTGCTTTTGGCTTGATCATCACGTCATTTTTAGTAGCAAGCTTTGGAACCGTTACTATTGCGGCTTATGGCGTGGGTTCTAATATTTTGCAAATGGTGATGATCCCTGCCATGGGTTTATCAATGGCGGTATCAACTTTGGTGGGGCAAAATATGGGTGCCGGAAATATTAAACGGGCTGAGCAAATAACGAAGCTTGCCAGTATGTGGGGATTAATAGGCCTTTCTTTTGCTGGGGGCATTGCTTATTTGTATGCAGATACGCTGGTGGCATTTTTTATTCCCGAAGATAGCAGTGTAATAAATAAAGGCGCGCAGTTTGTTCAAGTGATGTGTTTAAGCTGGGGGGGAATTGGTGTTCAGCTTTGTATTGTTGCTGCTTTTCGTGCCTCTGGAAATATGCTTAATGCCATGATTATCGCGTTATTATCACAATGCGTGGTGCAGTTTCCTGCCGCTTATATTCTTTCTAATCACACTTTGCTTGGCGATCAGGGAATATGGTATTCGTTTGCAATTACGAACATAACCATCGCACTGATAGCGTTCGCTTGGTTTATGCGTGGCGCATGGAAAAAAACCAGATTAACCAAAGAAGATAAACACATTGTGCAGGTGACACGAGAAACATTAATAGAAGAGGGCACACGTTAGCCTGTATTTTCATAATGCGGTCATAAAAAGTCGTTGTAATAAATACACTGCTAAAACGAGGTGTGTTTATTATGACAAAAGCTATCAACAAAAAAGTACCCGCGCCGTACTTAACTATTCCACAGTTAAAAACGCTCAGTCACTTACAAACGCTGGTCCGATTTAAGTCAATTACGCCTAATTCCGCAGGTGGTATTGAGTGGCTGGTACATCAGCTAACTGATTTAGGTTTTAGCATTGAGCAGTTTAGTGCCCATAATGTCACTAATTTAATTGCTAAAATATCTTTTGGAGCAGGCCCTGTGGTGGCATTTTCTGGTCATATTGATGTGGTCCCTGCTGCGCAAGGTGGCTGGTTAGCTGATCCGTTTGATGGAAAAATAATTAATGATGCGATTTATGGACGTGGTGCCGCCGATATGAAAGGGGGGATTGCAGCCATGCTCAGTGCAACGCAGTCGCTAATACATAGTGCGCGGCAAAAGCAGGGCACCTTGTATTGGTTGATCACCTCTGATGAAGAAGGTGAGGCAGAGCATGGCTCAGTGTTGATTGCGAAACGCCTAGCACAACAAGGTGTTGTACTTGATGGCTGTATTGTTGGTGAGCCAACAAGTCATTTGCAAGTGGGCGACACCATAAAAAATGGCCGACGTGGCGCGCTGTCAGCGCGTGTAACTATTCAAGGAAAAGCAGGACACGTGGCCTATCCTGAAAATACCATCAATGCTGCGCATATCAGCGCTGAAGTAGTGAATAGATTAACCCAAATTGATTGGCTTTTAGATGGGCCAAGCTCAAAAACAAGCTTGCAAGTAACCGGTATTAATATTGATAACGTGCTTGATAATTTAGTGCCTGCTCAATGTAATATTACGTTTAATATTCGCTACAGCCATGGGTATAAAAGTACAGATGTGAAACAGCTGGTACTTACTGCACTGAATGATTTAAACGAATATTTAACGGTGCAATGGGAGCGTCCATGTGAGCCTTATTATACAAGCCATAGGGCAGAGCGCTGTTTACTCGCCCAGCTAGAGCAGGCAATATTTAACGTGACCGGAAGCTATCCAGTACTTAGTACCAGCGGCGGGACTTCAGATGGGCGGTTTTTTGCAAGTAAAAACACGCAAGTGATAGAGTGCGGGGTTTTAAACCAGACCATTCATCAAGTTAATGAACATGTGCCCATTAGCGACTTGTTACAAATAGAGAAAATATACACCCAACTATTAGTACATATATTTACTCAGTCTAATAATCAGGGGATTTGATAAATATGAAATTGCCTAAGTTTAAGTATTTAAGTTTAAGCGCCCAAGCTTAGGCGCTTAAGTTAATATTTTAACGGCAAAACTCAGTTTATTGAGGTGGTGTCTTGCGCTCCCAAATAGCGTTTTGCTTTACTCGGTTTTACTTTCTCAAGGTCGACCAATACCAACCCATCAATACAATTATTAAATTGCGGATCAATACTAAAACTTAAAAACGTTACTCCATTTGGCTCACATAGCTCGGTATATTGTTTAAATAGTGTGGGTACATGGGTGCCCATATTAGCCAGTATGTGTTTAAGTTCTACAAAGTCTTCTTTGATGTTGTTACCCATAAAAAAATTAGTGCATTGAATCTGCTGCTCACGGGTATGACGAAAAGCATTGTTAGGCGTTGCGAGTGATTTTTCAGAGCCATAATAGTGCTGATAATAATGCACTAATAAAGACTTTGCCTGCTCTGGCAGTGCGTTTGACACACTCACGGCACCAAATAAGTAACGATACTGAGGGTAGCGGTTAATAAAGGCACCAATGCCATACCATAAGTAGTCGAGGCTTTTTCTGCCCCAGTATTTGGGTTGTACAAAACTACGGCCTAATTCTATGCCTTGCTTGAAGTATGGCGTCATCTCTTGGGTATAATTAAATAAGCTATCGGTATAAAGCCCACGTTGAGAGTGCTGTTCAATCACATCCTGCGCGCAGGCTAATCTGTAAGCGCCAACTAGTTCAAGTGATTGTGCATCCCATAAGACTAAGTGTTGATAATGCATATCGTATTTGTCTATATCACGGCGATTGCCACTGCCTTCACCTACTGCACGAAAGGCAATTTCCCGTAGGCGGCCAAGTTCACGAAATAACGGTGAGCTGCCTTGGTATTGGTATAAATAAATAACCATGCCATCACTGGTGTTACCTAAATGTTCACAGCTTTCGATGGCTTTTTTTAATTCTTTTTTACACTCTGGTGAGGCAATAGGGGCATGAGTTTTTAGTGGCAGTGTTTTTTTAGTGGTTAAACGGTACAGCTGTTTTCGTATAAGCTCGACCACTTCCTTGTCTTTTAAATCGGGTATTAAATAAGATTCAGGAGCAATGGAGGCGCCTATTTCAAATTCGAGCGATTTTTGGCGCTGTTTAAACATTTCTTTGACTAGTAATAGACTGGCAAGCGGTTTATATAGCATAGAGGCACCGTAAAAAAGCGGGCTGTTTCTGGCTTTTATATGTATGGGTAAAATTGGGCTATTGGCTTTTTTAGCGATACGTAAAAACCCGCTGTTCCATTTACAGTCTTTGATCCCTGTTGGTCGAAGTCGAGAAACTTCACCCGCAGGGAAAATAAGTAATGCTCCTTCATTTTTTAAATGCTGGTGGATATTACTAAGCTCTTGTTTTTTACTTTGCCCCGACAAATTATCAACGGGTAGTAATAATGAATGCATTGCATCAACGGTCATTAGCATTCGGTTAGCCACGACTTTTAAATCAGCACGCACCGTCGATAACACATTAATTAATGCAAGCGCATCTAAGGATCCAATTGGATGATTAGCAATAATGACAATTTTCCCTTCACTGGGAATATTTTCTATTTGTTTTGCTTTGTATCGAGTGTCAAAATCAAGTTCATCAAGTACTTGCTCGACAAATTCTATTCCTTGAAGATGGGGATAAGTTGTTGCAAAGTTTGTAAACTCTTGTTCATGTAATAAGTAGCTAAGGCTCTTTTTTACCAGTTTTTTTATTTTAAATGAGTTAGTTAACTGTGGTAAGTTAGTCGCAATTACTTTATCTACACTGATCATACGCACCTCTTTTTTATACTAGGCTAAAGCCAATATGTTTAGCTTAGAGTGCGGATATGACAATACGCGGTCAGTTGTGTGACTTTTTAAAACCGTTTACATACTATTGAATTGAACCATATCAGTACTATTATTCAGGGTTACTTTTTAAGGAATCATCATGTCAGTTTTGGTGGCTATAACAGGTCGAGACAACACAAAATTAATAGCAAAAATGAAATCACGATTGCCTAGTATTCGAATTGAAGAACTTGATGATTGCCAAAATTTAGAGAGTGTAGAGTTCGTTTTAGCGTGGAATGCGCCTGCATCACTGTGGCCCACGTTACCAAACTTAAAGGCTGTGTCATCGTTTGGCGCTGGCGTTGATAGCATTGATTTAAGTTTATTACCTGCGGATGTAGAGGTCGTGCGTATTGTTGATAAACAGTTAGCCAACGATATGGCTGAATACGTACTTACCCATGTATTAGCACAAAAATTGCGATTAAAAGAATATGCAATAAAGCAACAGCAAAGTATATGGAAACCTAAAAGAGCGCATAAACATAATCAAGTAAGCATTTTAGGGTTTGGCGAACTAGGTCAAGCATGTGCACATAGGCTGGTTAATAACGGTTTTAACGTAAATGCTTGGAGCCGAAGCCCTAAAACATCAAACATTGCGACACTCTATCATGGCGATGACGGCTTAACACAGATGCTTGCGCAAACCGATTATTTAGTATGTTTATTACCGCTTACCAGCAGTACCCAAGGCATTATTAATAAACAGTTACTTGAGCAACTGCCTGAACATGCTGTGGTGATTAATGTGGCCAGAGGTGGGCATATAGTAGAAGCTGATTTACTTGATGCACTTAACAATACACGTATACGCGCAGCAACGCTTGATGTGTTTGCCAGTGAACCACTGCCAAGCGAACACCCTTATTGGTTGCATCCAGATATTACTTTAACACCGCACTGTGCTGCGTTGTCAGATCTGGATAGTGTTATTGAACAAATAGCAGAAAACATTTTGCGTTTAAAAGCGAAACAGCCATTAATAAATTGCATTGATAAGCAGCAAGGTTATTAATTAGCAGTTGTTGGCCTTCAAGGATTAAAATTTGTTTAATTTTTAACAGAAACAGCTTGTTAACATTTGTAATTTTTATTATTGTTAAAAACAGTTATACAATAATAAAAAAAATAGGATGAATTATGAAACCCAATCAAGGGGGCGCAAAAATTAGCATCGTGGTTGTATCTATCATTATATTAGGAATATCTGCCTGGTTTAATCAAGCCAATGCGGCAGCGCTGCTGATCTGACTCTTATTTTCACAGCAAGATTTAGCTACGCTTGCTGTGTATTTCTCTGTTTTGATGCTTTTTATCATCACTTTTCTTCAATAAAACATAAGTCGCACCACTTCCTCCATGCTGCCTAAGTGCAGTATGAAACGCTAAAACGCATGGAATTGTTTGTAACCACTGATTTACGTAACTTTTTAATATCCCTGGCTTGGTTTTATTTTTAATACCTATGCCATGGCGAACGAGTACCATTCTTATATTTCGCTGATGGCAGTCTTGAACAAAGGCTAATAATGATGCGTGTGCATTTTTTAAAAGTTGCCCATGTAAATCAAGCGTCGCATCAAGCTGATATTTCGCTAATCTTACATTTTTAAAAACCGCGCTTTGTACGCCCTCTTTTTTAAAGCTTAATATGGCAAGTGGATCGAGTAATTCAAGTGGTTCATCCAACGGATTGAACTGTTCAGAGATTAAATCTGATTGTGCTGCTTTATTTTTTTCTTGCTGGGCGATGACCGCTTTATGGTTTTTAGGTGGTAAGGTCACAGTGTCATGCGTTATGGGGGTAACATCTTCCATAGAAGTTAAGAATAAATCGAAATCTGACAATGGCATGGGCTTATCTCAAAATAGGCTATTACGAGATAAATTTTAACTTAGTTCAAACTAAGACCCAAGATTTTTAAAGCTGTGGAATAAAAAAAGCCCAGAAAAACTGGGCTATAAAATATTCTAAGGGGAAGTAATTAATGCTGAGATACGCTAAATTGCCCAAACGTATAAACTTTGAACAAGTAAAATGTGTTGATCAACACTAAACTCATATTTGAAATAATACTCGACGACATAAGATCTAAGCTAAATGATAGGAATAACAAACCACAGGCACTAATCGCAGCAACGCGAAGCAGTGTCAGTTGGTTGATAAAGAATGCACCTAAACCTAGTGCAAGTAGTAATGTATTTAAAAGCCAATCTAGCTCGTTTAGCATGGTCGTTTCAATAGTTCAGTTGTTGAAAAAAGGAGCGCCATTATGTTGATCTTTTGCACAGCTTTCAACCAAGTAATTTTAAATTTTCAGATTAGTTTTTTTAATGCTAAAAGTAGGTCATTAATACCGAAAATAATCCCTCTTCAGCAATAATTCGATATTTTTGGCAGCTCTGCGGTTGCTGTAAATCAATACATAGGTAAAGGGTTCTATGCTCCTTATCCAGTCGCGGGTTTAGGGTTGAGTCCAGTAGTTTTGGTTCGCTTGAAAACAACCCAGGCCAATACACACTTTGGCTTACCATAGATGATTTTTTATAAGTAAGTAAGCTTGGCTTTGGCACTAAAACAAGTATAAGTAATAATATCGTGAAAATAAAAAACAGGGTCAGCTTGATACCACACTTTGCGCTATTTGAGTGTAGTTTTAATTGTGAGCCAGTGTTTGCAAGCTTATTACTGGATCTTTGTTTAACAGTAGCGGCTTTATTTTTTTGCGGCGACTTTTTTTGTGGTTTTCGACATAAAGCAAATCTGGCCTTTTTAGCTTAGCCCTCTATAATAAAGTAAATATTTGTATTTTAAGCAAATCACCAACTTCGCAGACATGGTTTTAGCCTATAAGGATTGTATATGAATACGCAGCTATCTATTTTAATAGTTGACGATGTTAGCACTGTGCGTAGCTTTCTAAGTCAAACATTAATGCATTTAGGGATAGAGAATGTAAAAGAAGCGTCTACGGCCGCGCAGTGTATTAGCGAGTGTCGCGCAGCCAATTTTAATATTATATTTTTAGACATAGAACTACCTGATGGCGATGGTAAAGAACTTATTGCGCAAATTAATGAGTTATCACCAGAGACAAACGTGGTGATGGTGTCGGCTCATTCAGGCGTTGAAAATGTGAAGGATGCGATAGAAAGAGGGGCAAAAGGGTTTGTGGTTAAACCATTTTCACCAAAGAAAATTGCGGCGATGTTGAAAAAGTTTTATCCAGAGCTTGATAACGTTTAAGAGGCGTATTTATTTTGGGCAAAAAAAAACCGGCAAAAGCCGGTTTTTTTAATCTTGCAAAAACAATTATAGCGCTTTAATTTTAGCAGCTAAACGGCTCTTATGACGAGCAGCTTTGTTTTTGTGGATTAGACCCTTAGTTGAGTAACGGTCTAGGATAGGTGTAGCAACAGAAAAAGCTTGCTGTGCAGCTTCTTTATCGCCAGCTTCAATAGCTACGATTACTTTTTTGAAGTAAGTACGCATCATTGAACGACGGCTTGCGTTGTGCTGACGGTTTTTTTCGCTTGTGATAGCGCGTTTTTTTGCAGACTTGATGTTAGCCAAGGTTTGCTCCTAACAATCTTAAATAAAGCTTAAATTAAAGGCCGTGGAATATGCCTGTTTTTATCATGAATGTCAATTTAATTTTAACAATCCAAGAAAAACTGCTCCTTATAACGAACATCAATTTGCCGCTTTAGCAGTTAATGGCGCTATTGTAACAAAGCAAGGGGTTCGAGCCTAGTGCTTTAAAGCGATTTATAAAAAAGACTATGGCATAATTAACTTAATTGCTGATTTTTAATATGGATTTATAGTGTCAAAAGGTTTGTTTCGTTCCGGGATGATTGTAAGTGCAATGACAATGATCTCGCGTATTTTAGGGCTAGTGCGTGATGCTGTTGTTGCTAACTTGTTGGGGGCAGGGGCTGCTGCCGATGTATTTTTATTTGCAAACCGTATTCCTAATTTTTTACGCCGTTTATTTGCTGAAGGGGCTTTTGCACAGGCGTTTGTACCTGTATTAAGTGAAATCAAAGAACAACAAGGCGATGATAAAGTCAGAATATTTGTTGCGCAGGCGGCAGGTACACTCGGCACAATTTTACTACTCGTTACGCTTTTTGGTGTTGTGGCATCCCCCGTTATCGCCGCTTTATTTGGTACTGGTTGGTTTATAGATTGGTGGCAAGGTGGCCCTGACGCAGAAAAGTTTGAGCTTGCTAGTTCACTATTAAAGCTGACCTTTCCTTATTTATTTTTTGTAAGCTTAGTGGCGCTTAGTGGCGCTGTAATGAATGTATACAACCGTTTTGCAGTTGCCGCATTTACTCCTGTATTACTTAATGTTTCTATTATTAGTTGTGCCATTTTATTGCATGACCAATTTTCTGTTGGTGCATATGCATTAGCAATAGGCGTATTTTTAGGGGGCGTGGTACAGCTATTATTTCAACTGCCGTTTTTATATAAAGCAAAAATGTTGGCGCGACCGCGTTGGGCGTGGCAAGACGAAAATGTTAAAAAAGTGCGTAAATTAATGCTCCCAGCGTTATTTGGTGTATCAATTAGCCAAATTAACTTATTACTCGATACGGTAATAGCTTCATTATTGATGACAGGCTCTATCGCTTGGCTGTATTACTCAGATAGACTGATTGAATTCCCACTTGGTTTATTTGGCATTGGTATTGCGACGGTTATTTTACCTGCGCTATCAAAATTACACAGCAGTAAAAAAAGTAGCGACTTTCAACATACCCTAGATTGGGGAGTGCGATTTGTGATTTTTTTAGGGCTCCCGGCCATGATAGGGTTGATGATTATTAGCCCGTTGATTATTACTGTGCTGTTTGATCACGGCGCGTTTAAAGAGGCAGGCATTGATCACGTTAAGGCGGTGAGCTTAGGGGTGGTTGCCTACTCGGTGGGATTAGTCAGCTTTATGTTAATTAAAGTGTTGGCGCCTGGGTTTTATTCTCGCCAAGATACGAAAACACCCGTGCGCATTGGTATTATCACTTTGGTGCTTAACATGGTGTTTAATATTATGCTGGCGCCCTTTATTGGCTATTTAGGTTTAGCACTGGCAACCTCTATGTCGGCTAGTTGTAATGCCTACTTACTGTACCGACAGCTTAAAAAAGAGAATGTTTACCAGTTCTCCAGCATGAGTGGCTACTTCACTTTGAAGTGCTTGCTGGCGAGTGTGACGATGGGCGCACTAGTGTGGTTTACCAGTAGACACTATGATTGGGCTAGCTGGCACTTTAGTGAACAAGTTATGTTGTTGGTTGTGTTATTAATTATTGCGGTTGTTAGTTACTTTTTTATGTTGTTTTTGATGGGCGTTAGACTAAATACGATAAAAAGTGTAGCAATTACTGAATCAAATTAAAAAAAAGATTATAATCGGACACTCTGCGACCCAAGGTCGCATTTTATCGCTCGCTGAAAAAGGCATTAGGTGGCATGGAGTTAATTAGAGGTATACACAATATACGCCCACAACACTTTGGTTGTGTGCTAACCATTGGTAATTTTGATGGTGTTCATTTGGGTCATGCTGCCGTATTAAAAGGGCTGTTAGCGGATGCCAAAGAAAATAATTTACCCAGCACTGTAATGTTATTTGAGCCTCAGCCACAAGAGTTTTTTGCAAAAAACAATGCCCCGGCTAGGCTTACTCGACTGCGTGATAAACTTCGTCTATTGAGTAACTTGGGGATTGAGCGCGTTATTTGTATTAGCTTTAATCAGGCTTTTGCAAACATGCATGCTGAGCAGTTTGTTAGCGATATTTTAATTAAAAAGCTGGGCGTTAAAGCATTAACGGTTGGTGATGATTTTAGGTTTGGTAAACAGCGCCAAGGTAACTTTAGTCTATTGGCAACTATGGGCACCCAAGTGGGAATGAGTGTTAAAAGCACTGCCAGCTTTAGACAATTAAATGCTAGAGTAAGCAGTACCTTGATACGAGAAGCGCTTGCTGAGGGTGACTTAGTTAGTGCAAAAGTTATGCTTGGGCATAATTATGCAATATCTGGACGAGTTATTCACGGCTGGAAAAAAGGCCGCGAACTGGGTTTTAGAACGGCAAATATTGCACTAAAACGTCAAGTTTGTCCGGTCAATGGTGTATTTGCGGTTCAAGTGATGATCGCAGGAAAGAAAGTTTTTGGGGTGGCTAACATTGGAAACAAACCCACGTTTAATGGAACTCGTGCCTTATTAGAAGTTCACCTTTTTGATTTTGCACAAGATATTTATGGACAATTTATGCATGTGGAGTTAATTGAAAAACTCCGCAATGAGAAAAAATTCGAGACATTAACACAACTGACGGCACAAATAGCAACCGATGTTGCCGCCGCTAAGCAGTGTTTTGGTTTAAATTAGGTAGCCGATAGAAACGGAAAGTAGGATTAATGAGCGACTACAAACATACTTTGAATTTACCGGAAACAATGTTTCCAATGCGTGGCAATTTGGCACAACGTGAACCAAAAATGCTTAAAGCATGGTATGAAGACGACCTGTATGGTCAAATTCGCAGCGCGAAGAAAGGTAAAAAAACTTTCATTTTGCATGACGGCCCTCCGTATGCAAACGGCGATATCCATTTAGGCCACTCAGTAAATAAAATATTAAAAGATATTATTGTTAAGTCTAAAACTTTATCAGACTTTGATGCGCCATACGTACCAGGTTGGGACTGTCATGGTTTACCAATCGAGTTAATGGTTGAGAAAAAAGTCGGTAAACCTGGTGTTAAGGTAACTGCGGCAGAGTTTCGTGAGAAATGTCGTGCTTATGCTAAAAAGCAAGTGGAAGGCCAAAAAGTAGACTTTAAACGTTTAGGCGTTTTTGGTGATTGGGATAAACCTTACCTAACCATGAACTTTGACTTTGAAGCTAATGCCATTCGTGTACTAGGCCGCATTATAAAAAATGGTCATCTACATAAAGGTGCTAAGCCTGTGCATTGGTGTACAGATTGTGGTTCAGCATTAGCTGAGGCAGAAGTTGAATACCAAGATAAACAATCGCCAGCTATTGATGTACGTTTTACTTTTACAGATCAAGATGCGGTGGTTAATGCGTTTGATTTAGCGGCTGGCCATACAGGAACAGGTAGCGTAGGAACCGTTATTTGGACTACGACACCATGGACTTTGCCAGCAAACCGTGCGGTAGCTGTGCATGCTGATTTAGAATACGCGCTAGTACAAGTAGACGATGAAGGCGTTCAGCAACGTCTTATTATAGGTTCTGAGCTGGTTAAAGATGCGATGGATCGTTTTGGTTTTAACCATTTCCATATCCTTGGCTATGTTAAAGGCGCAGCACTTGAAAACTTAACCGTAGCACATCCTTTTTATGACTTTAATGTTCCTGTTATTGTTGCTGAGCACGTAACAACAGATTCTGGTACGGGTATCGTGCATACTGCACCAGGTCATGGTCAAGAAGATTTCGTGGCAGGTCTTGAGTATAATCTTGAAGTAGCTAACCCTGTTGGCGCAAACGGTGTGTACTTACCTGATACTGAATTATTTGCCGGTCAACATGTGTTTAAAGCCAATGCGAGTGTAATTGAGGTATTAAAAGAAAATAATGCCCTAATGCATCATCATGCATTAACGCACAGCTACCCACATTGCTGGCGCCATAAAACGCCTATTATCTTCCGTGCCACACCACAATGGTTTGTTAGCATGGATCAGGCTAACTTGCGCCAAGATTCACTGGCTGAAATTAAAAATACTCAGTGGTTACCTGAATGGGGCGAAAGCCGTATTGCCAACATGGTTGAAGGCCGCCCTGATTGGTGTATTTCACGTCAACGTACCTGGGGTGTACCTATTTCGTTGTTTGTTGATAAAGACACGGGTGCATTACACCCAAATACTCAAGAGCTGATTGAACAAGCAGCAGCACTTGTTGAAAAGTCAGGTATTCAAGCATGGTATGACTTAGACCCAGCTACTTTACTAGGTGAAGAAGACGCACAACAATACATGAAAGTGCAAGACACACTCGATGTGTGGTTTGATTCAGGTGTAACGCATGCCTGTGTTGTTGATGCGCGTAAAGATTTAACCGGTCCTGCTGATTTATACCTAGAGGGTTCTGATCAACACCGTGGTTGGTTTATGTCATCAATGATGACCTCAGTGGCAATTAATGGTCATGCACCATACAAGCAAGTGCTTACGCATGGCTTTACGGTTGATGAAAACGGCCGCAAAATGTCTAAGTCATTAGGCAATGTTATTTCGCCACAAAATGTGATGAATAAACTGGGCGCTGATATTTTACGTTTATGGGTAGCATCAACTGATTACACGGCAGAAATGACCGTATCCGATGAAATATTCAAACGTTCGGCAGATCGTTACCGTCGTATTCGTAACACCAGCCGCTACTTACTTGCTAACCTAAGTGGTTTTGATCCAAAAACGGATCAAGTTGCTGTTGATGATATGGTTGAGCTTGATAAGTGGATTGTAGGGCGCGCAGCACAGTTACAAGATGATATTTTAGCGGCTTACGATAGCTACCAAATGCTATTAGTAACGCAAAAGCTAATGAACTTCTGTACCGGTGAGCTTGGTTCGTTCTACTTAGACGTTATAAAAGACCGTCAGTACACGGCAAAAAGCGACAGCCATGCACGTCGTTCTTGTCAAACAGCGCTTTATCATATTGCTGAAGCAATGACGCGTTGGATGGCGCCAATCATGAGCTTTACAGCGCAAGAAATTTGGGAAGCACTTCCAGGTGAGCGCAGTGACTATGTATTTACTTCAACATGGTATGAGGGATTACAAGCACCAACTACGACCAAGTTTAGTAATGAAGACTGGCAAGCTATTTTAAATGTGCGTGACGAAGTGAACCGTCTGTTAGAAGCTGCACGTAAAGAAGAAGTGATTGGTGCAACATTACAAGCAACCGTAAACCTGTTTGCCAGCAAAGAGCTTGCAGCAAAACTTGCGGCGTTAGGCGATGAGCTACGTTTTGTGTTGTTAACCTCTGCGGTTAACGTTACCGAGGTAGATAGTCAACCTACAGATTCACAAACTACTGAAATTGATGGTTTATACATTAGCGTATCAGCAACAGATGCTAAAAAGTGTGAGCGTTGTTGGCATTACAGTGAAGATGTAGGTGTTGAGCCTGCTCATCCCGAAATTTGTGGTCGTTGTGTAAGTAACGTTGACGGTGAAGGTGAAAAGCGTCAATTCGCTTAGGAGTTGTTTTTAGTGAGCAAACTAACCCAAAAAAGTGGTTTAGTGTGGCTTTGGTTGAGTCTATTACTGCTTGTAATAGACTTTGCCAGTAAAACACTGGTTGTAAACACCATGGCTTATGGTGAGTCAATTAATTTACTGCCTGTTTTTAGCATCACTTATGTACATAACTACGGTGCAGCTTACAGCTTTTTAAGCGAAGCGGGTGGCTGGCAACGTTGGTTTTTAAGTGTAATAGCAATTGCAATTAGTTGTTTGTTGGTATGGTGGTTAAAGCGCCTTCCTGCGTCTAATAAAGTATTGTGCAGTGCATATTCGTTAGTGTTAGCGGGTGCTATCGGCAACTTATACGACCGTGTTGCTTATGGATACGTTATTGACTTTTTACATGTGTTTTACGAAGACTCACATTTCCCCGTATTTAATATTGCAGACTGCGCTATTTGTATAGGCGCTGCATTATTACTATTTGACGCCTTTACAGGCGAAGAACCAAAGGAGCATAAAGCATGAGCCAAGCTGTAATTGGTGAAAACTCAGACGTTATTTTTCATTTTTCTATTAAACTAGAAGATGGCTCTGCCGCTGACTCAACAAAAGTACATAACAAACCTGCTAAGCTCACTATGGGTGATGGCAGCTTAACCGCTAACTTTGAAAAATGTTTGCTTGGCCTAACTGCGGGTGAAAGCAAAACATTTGAACTTGAGCCGGAAGATGCCTTTGGTCAACCCAATCCAGATAATATTTATTATGTAGATCGTAGTAAGTTTGGTGCAGAAACACCGGCTAAAGTAGGTGCGATTATTGCCTTTACTCAACCTGATGGTACTGAGCTTCCGGGTTTGGTTCGTGAAGTGCAAGGCGAGTCAGTTACTATCGATTTTAATCACCCATTAGCGGGCCAGCGTTTAACGTTTGAAGTTGATATTATTGAGGTGCAAGGTTAATGGAAATATTATTAGCTAATCCACGAGGCTTTTGCGCCGGTGTTGACCGCGCAATTAGCATTGTTGAGCGCGCTTTAGATATTTTTGAAAAACCAATCTATGTGCGCCATGAAGTGGTACACAATCGTTATGTGGTTGATGGCTTAAAAAATCGCGGCGCCGTGTTTGTTGAAGAGCTTGATCAGGTACCGGATGACAGTATTGTTATATTTAGTGCTCATGGTGTATCACAGGCTGTACGCAGTGAAGCAAAACGCCGTGAGCTTAAAGTATTTGATGCAACCTGCCCGTTAGTGACTAAAGTGCATATGGAAGTTACCCGTGCCAGCAGAAAAGGTATTGAATGCATTTTAATTGGTCACCATGGACACCCCGAGGTTGAGGGCACTATGGGTCAATACGACAATCAACAAGGTGGCATTTACCTAGTTGAAACCGTTGATGACGTGTTAAAGCTTGATGTTAAGAACGCAGATAATCTTTTTTATTGCAGCCAAACAACCTTATCGGTAGATGATACTGCGGATGTGATTGATGCCTTACGCAGCAAGTTTCCTGCTATTGATGGTCCGCGTAAAGATGATATTTGTTATGCAACTCAAAACCGTCAAGATGCAGTACGTGACTTAGCAGACAAAGTCGATGTGCTATTGGTTGTAGGCGCTAAAAATAGCTCTAACTCCAATCGTTTACGAGAACTAGCTGATAAAATGGGCACGCGTGCGTACTTAATTGACGATGCCAGCAATGTTGAAGCGTCATGGTTTGATGGTATCAATAGTGTGGGGGTTACCGCAGGCGCCTCAGCACCTGAAGTGCTAGTGCAGCAAGTGATTACCCGCTTAAAAGAACTCGGTGGTAACCAAGTAACAGAAAACCCTGGTGAAGAAGAAAACATTGTTTTTGCTGTACCAGTAGAGCTGCGTTAATTTAGAGATATATCATAAAAGGAGGGTCGAATGGGTAAGCAACTGTCACCAGATGCGTTACTTTTTTTGGCCCTTTTTAATGAGCGTGGTGTGCTTGCATCCCTCGTAGTAACACAGGTTGTGGCTATTATATTAGCTTTTGCTCCTAATGCTGGCGATGACATATGGCTGCATTTGGGGGCGATCAGTTTGTTTCTCCATGTAACTGTGCTGGTCAGTACCTCTTTTTTATATCTTTGTCGTCGATTACTCGCAAAACAGACTCAGTTTATTCAGATCAGTTTTTTTATTGCTTCATATAGTCTCAGTACTGCTGTATTTAGTCTGGTGTTTTCTCATATTGCTTTTGATATTGAAAACGAAAAACAACTGACGTTTTTTGTGCTGCGTAATTGCATTATTGTATTTTTGCTTACCTTACTGTTTGTACAATTTTTGCTTATTCATTTTGAAAAAGAGCAGCAAACCAAAGCACTTTCTCGTGCAGAACTTGATGCTTTGCAGGCACGGATCCGACCCCACTTTTTATATAATAGCTTGAATACGGCGGCAGAATTAACGCATCATGACGTTGAGGCTGCAGAGCATGCAATTTTAGCACTAGCAGCGCTGTCTCAAGCTGCAATGCGTTCAGGTCAAAGTGTATTACTCAGTGATGAAATAACATTAACTAAACAGTATATTGCGCTTGAATCATGGCGCTTTGCAGAGCGCTTAAAGGTTGAGTGGTTATTACCAGAACATCTCCCTGCGCTATATATTCCATATCTAACATTACAACCTTTGGTAGAGAACGCAGTATGTCATGGCATTGAGCCAAGCCAAAGTGGTGCTACTATAAGTATTGAACTGCATGTGACAACACATTATTTAACCTTAATTGTAACTAATCCTGTACCTACTGAAACTGAAAATACTAGAGAGCATAACGGTATGGCTCTTGATAATATTCGTTCTCGTTTAAGTATTTATTATAAAGGTCGGGCGCAACTGACAATAACCAACAAAGATAATCAATTTAGAGTCAAAGTAGTCATCCCAAAACAAGCAGAGAATACGTTATGAATGTATTGATTGTAGATGATGAACCCTTAGCAAGGGCACGATTGAAGCGTTTACTCGCTGAGAACCATACATCCATTCATGTGCAAGGAGAGGCTAGTGATGGTAATGACGCTTTAACACAAATGAAAAAGCAGCAGCCTGATTTAGTGTTTTTAGATATTGATATGCCAGGCTTAAATGGCATCGAAGTGGCCAATCAACTCAATGATCTAGCGGTACCTCCGGCGATTATTTTTATAACCGCTCATCCTGAGCATGCACTTGATGCGATGCAGTTAAATGCAGCCGGATATTTGGTAAAACCTATATCAGAAAAAAGTTTGCAACATACATTACAACAGCTAGGACGTTTAAACAGAGTACACCTGCAACAACAAACAGAAAAAATAACCTATCAATTAGCAGGCACCGTAAGAAGTATAAAAATAGAAAATGTTTTTTATTTTTATGCACAGGAAAAGTATACCAAAGTTGTGTTCGATGATGGGGAGGCTCTAATTGAAGACAGTTTAAAGCAACTTGAAATGCAATATCCTCGTCACTTATTGCGAATTCATCGAAATACCTTAGTGAATAAAAATAAAATTTTGGCACTCCATACACTTAAAAACCATCAACATGTTATTGAACTCAAAGGGTGTTCACCTTTTTTAGCTGTTAGTCGTCGAGCGCTCAAAAGCGTAAAAAGCGTACTTTAGCACACCGACCTATTAACCGCTTATCAACATAATTAACCGTTGGTCGTGGTCCTAGTTGAATCTATTTTTTTATTGCATACACTTAGTATCAGATAATATTTATTTGGTTTTATTATGTATTCACCCCCAATTAAGCGACGCAAAGGCTTCACTTTAATAGAAGTACTTATTGCCTTTATCATCCTCAGCTTTGGTTTGTTAGGCGCCGTTGCACTGCAAGCAAAAGCCAAACAAGCCAGTTTTGACTCTATGCAGCGCGCTGCTGCTGTGGCGTTAGGTAACGACATTATTCAGCGTATTCGAGCCAACGACAGTCCTCAGTTAGCTACTCATTATAAACAAACATTAACCAGTGAAACGCCAAAAGCGTCGTCAACTACGTGTTTTTCCGGTTCATGCACTGCGGCGCAAATAGCGTTACTCGATATTGAACAGTGGAAACGCGCCATTCGTGCTCGTGAAAATACCGGCTCATTAGATGATGCGACTGTGTGTATAAACCCGGCAGGAGTGGCCGGCACTGGCGGTAAAGCATTTAATTTAGAGGTAGTAATCTCCTGGCAAGGTCGTCAAGAGTTTAAAGCAAGTGATGCAACAGGAGATGTTAGCTGTGGTACTGCAGATAAAAAACGTCGATTAGTGGTATTAACTAGCTATATTTATGTGAGGAGCTAGCATGAAACAAACAGGTTTTACGCTCATAGAAGTAATGATTTCGCTATTTATAGGTGGGTTAGTACTCGGTGGCGTTATGTTTACTTATATTGGTATGAAGGTAACTACTAAAGACACTATGACCATAGGCGAGCTTCAAGAGTCAGGGCGCTTAGCAATTAATATAATGCAGCGCGATATTGAGCAAATTGGTTTTTGGGGAACCTATTATGAAGATTCATTTACAGCTGGAAACACATCAACTTTACCAGCTCCAACAAACGATTGTTTTGAAGGCTTAAATAACGGCAGCTTTCCAGATTTAGCCAGCAGCAGTAATTTTAGAACTATATATGCTAAAACGGCTGATGGTACAAAAGAACTGAATTGCATTAATAACCCGATAAAAAAAACCGATATTCTTCAGCTTAAATTTTTGCAAGGAAATCAGCTTACGGTAGAGGCAGGGACTAATGAAACACAAATAAATCAAAATTACTTTATTGCCGAACAAGAGCAAGCACAATTTGTACGCGGAGTTGTTGATCAAAGTACATTAAATACAAATGCGACAGTATGGCCTTATAGCCATCATACTTATTATATTACTGAGCAAACATATACAGTAAATAATCAAAGCTTGACTGTACCAGCGTTAATGAGAGAGCGTTTAGTAGCGGACGAGGTAAGAGCAGAGACTATTATGGAAGGGGTTGAAAACATGCGTTTTGTATTTGGTTTAGACACTACCAATGATAGCCGAGTAGATACTTACCGCAGCATTAACGACATGACTTCCACAGATTGGGAAAATCGAAAAGGCATTTTAACCGTACAATTATTTTTATTGATTAGAGCATTGCAACCCGATCCTGGAGTTAAAATTAAAAATCAAAAATATATACTGGGTGAAGATAGCGATAAACGAGAGCTAACATTTACCGATAATTACAGACGTACGGTATTTACTACCACTATTCGTTTAAATAATGTGGGGGCTAACTTATGGCGCATTTAAAAAATATACCGAATAAACAGCGGGGTGTAGTGCTTATTACAGCATT
The DNA here is from genome assembly GCF_005886135.1 of Pseudoalteromonas sp. S4741. Classification (NCBI taxonomy): domain Bacteria; kingdom Pseudomonadati; phylum Pseudomonadota; class Gammaproteobacteria; order Alteromonadales; family Pseudoalteromonadaceae; genus Pseudoalteromonas; species Pseudoalteromonas sp. S4741. The sequence continues at coordinate 35,533 of NZ_PNCN01000048.1, forward strand.
GATAATGGTAATAGCTGTAACAGGCATCGCTGTAACATTAATGAGTAGTAGCACTATAGATATTAAAATCACCAATGCAGCTCAAGAGCGTGAAGTTGCTGAAAATGAGTTGATTGGCGAAGTGCAGCGGATGATTTCGGGCGAAGCAAATAAGGGGGCAGGCAATCAGTTTTTTTTAACCCCAGACGAAGTAACCAGCATTGCATCAGGTGATGAGAGTGGCATGGTAATCGCTAAGCACAATGACATGCAAAGTAAAATGATTAACTTAAATAAAGGGGCACTCAATTTAGAATGCCCACGCCGATTTAATTTTACCGCAGGAGTATCCTGCAATATGGTGCAAGTAGCTACCACTATAGAATATGGTTCAAAAAGTAAGCATCAACTAACCATAGTTACTGGTGTAGCCCAAGAAATGGCTAGCACAGGTAAGGGGATTTAAAATGAAGTTTAAATTAATTGTAGTTATAGCCTCATTGATGAGCTTAACTATTAATATGTCAGCAAGCGCTGAAGATATAGAGCTTTATGTAAATCATAATGTTGACACAAATGAAAAACCACGGGTGCTAGTGGTTTTTGATACGTCAGGTAGTATGGCGTTCTCTACTGCTACCGGAGATGATTGTGGCAATAAAAGTGGCGGTGGCTGGAGGTTATGTTCTGATAGTCGTCTTGGTGTAGCAAAGAATGCTATGAAACAGTTAGTCAATGATAATGACGATATTGATTTTGGTTTAATGCGGTTTAATGGCAGTAGTGGGGGCTATGTTATGGCCCGGTTAGGTTCCTCACAAGATAAAATACTCGATCAAATAGAAAAGTTACCTGCGGATGGTGCAACACCTCTTACTGAAACTTTATGGGAAGCTTATTTATATATAACGGGGCATAAAGTACGTTATGGGCAAAATACAAATCAGCGAGACTTTTCTGCAGAGACAGGATCAAAAAATAACGATAATAACTCGCGTTACATCTCTCCATTTGAGCAGGTTTTAGGGGAACCAGAACGTTGTGATAATTCAGTAAATATAATTCTTATGACAGATGGTGACCCTTCAAATGATGATGATGCAAATAGTGCTATCGCTACTCAATACTATAAGCATTTTACAGATGGCACCGGCGTTGGTTATCTTGGGGGGCTTGCTAAAGTTATTCATGGGACTGATGAGATTGAAATAGATTTATATACAAACACAGCAGAGATTAAAGATACAGGTCGTGTTTATGCTATTGGTTTTGGCTCTGGAATGAGCCCAAGTGGCAAAGCCCTATTAGAAAAAACGGCTAAGTTAGGTGGAGGGCAATACCTACATGCAGATACAGCTGAACAACTTTCAGATGCATTTAAAAATACCATTTCGCGTATTCGCGAAGTGAACGACAGCTTTTCATCACCTTCTGTAGCGAGTAACAACGTAGATCAAACCCGAAGTAGAGACGCTATCTATTTTGCCATGTTTTATCCCGAAACCGGTGCGCGTTGGCGTGGTAACTTAAAAAAATTAAAAGTTTCGGGTGATCAAATAGTTGATTCAACGGCTAAGGGAGCGCTGGATGATAATGGTTTAATTAGCAAAGATGCAAAAACGTTCTGGCTGCCAAGTAATCAGCCTGCGGATGGTAATGCAGTAGCGCAGGGAGGGGTTAATTTACATTTAACTACTTTAGATACCCAAAGTCGTAACCTATACACCGAGAACCAAGGAGCGCTTGTTAAATTTAGCCCTACAGTGGTAAGTGATATTCTTAATACTACTCCCGATAATACACTTAGCTTAGCAAGTGACGACATAAAATGGGCGATGGGGTTTGATGTTGATGATGAGGACAGAGACGGCTCAAAGCAAGACCAACGACAAGATATTTTTGGCGATCCACTGCACTCTAAACCTGTAGCAATTGATTACGGTAATGATGACGTTCGTTTGCTTATTGGCACTAATGCTGGCTTTTTACATATGTTTAAAGACGCAGGTAATACAGTGAGTGAGAGTTGGGCATTTATTCCCTCTGCATTATACAAGATTATTAAACCACTGCGTGAAAACCAGGCTGAAACTAAAGTTTATGGTATGGATGGAGCAATCAGTGTTTATTTTAGTAATAAAAGTTTAAACGGTGAAGGATTAAATGACGGCATTATAGATGCCAGCAAAGGCGATGAAGTATGGGCTTTTGCAGGAATGCGCCGTGGTGGTAAAAACTACTATGCACTAGATATTACAGCACCAAATGCTCCGAAAAAACTCTGGGATAAACCAATTAAAGGCGGGAAAGGTGACTTTACTGAACTTGCTCAAAGTTGGTCTAAACCACAAATAGCCTACATAAAAGCATTTGGCGATAAGCCTCTGCTTGTATTTGGTGCTGGTTACGATACAAATAAAGATGCTGCTATTCGTAGTGAGGATAAGACTGGCCGCGGTATTTATATTGTTGAAGCTAAAACAGGTAAAAAAGTTTGGGCATTAACACCCGGTGAAAATGGCTTTACAGGCAAGCACAGTATTGCAGCCGATTTAACCACACTCGACTCTGATTATGACGGCTATATAGATAGAATTTATGCGTCAGATACAGGTGGTAATATTTGGCGGATTGATATGCCGGGCAGTGATACTAGTGAGTTCAGCCATTTTAAATTAGCTGAACTAGGTAGTACAAGTGCTACCCAAGATAGGCGTTTTTTTTACAAGCCATTAGTTGCGCGCACTATGTTTAGTAAAGTGACTCAAACCACCGGCGAAAAAGGGGAAGTAGTTACCACGCGCTTAGATACTCCTTACGATGCCATAGTTATAGGTAGTGGTAATCGCTCTAAACCGACTGATACTAATGAGCAAGATCAGTTATTTATGATTCGAGATGAAAATACAGTGACTAAGTCATTTAAAACAGGGGCACCAGCAACAATCAAGGCATCTGATTTAATGCTGATGAATAGCGACCCATTTGGTAGTTTATTAGACGATGTAGATGGGTTTATTGAACTAGAGGCTGATTTAGCTAAAGTTAAAGGTTGGCGATATGAATTAGCAACCGGTGAAAAATCACTTGCCGCAGCTACAGTTGTGGGTGGAGTGGCTTATTTTACCTCGTTTACTCCGGCTTCAGATACAGCAACAGTAAATCAGTGTTCACTTAGTGGTGGTGGAGGCTCACTGTATGCGTTTCATTTACATTACGGCACTAAGGTATACGACGAGCTGAAATTTTCGACCAGTTATGACGTACCCGATACCCCGCAACTGTACTTTGGTGAAGGACCGTCGTGTGCTGATGGCAATGGTGATGGTAAATGTGACGATAACCCGACCGTTGATGTAAAACAGGAAAGCCAATTTTATTTAATTGGCCCGGGTATAAAAGGTAAAGATGCTCAAAACCCAATGAGACCAGTGGATGTTATTGGGCCGGGGTTAAAAGTAGTAGACGGAAAAATACAATTAGTAAATAAGGAGTCTGTCGGTTTTGGTTTTAAAACCCAGCAAACTTACATTTATAAGCGCGAAGAAAACGACGAAATCAAATCTAATTAAGATGATTAAGGGTGTTTAAATGAATAAAAAGCAACATGGATTTACCTTAATTGAGCTGATGATAGCGGTTGCTATCGTCGGTATACTTGCAGCAATTGCATTGCCTAATTATACAGAGTATGTGAAGCGTGCTTCGCGCGCAGAGGCAGTTGCTGCATTATTAGATGCAGCTAATAAGCAAGAGCAGTACTTTGTAGATAACAGAGAGTATACAGAATTAGCGAGTAATTTAGGGATTCAAAGTAAAACAGAGAATGGGCATTTCGAATTAGCGATTAAAGTAGTTGATAAAAATACTTTTACAGTCACTGCAAAACCTATTGCAGGGCCGGTAAAAGGAGATGGTGATTGCACTGAGCTTTTTATAACTGATACAGGTCTTAAAGGTGCTAAAGGTGCTAAAACAAACGACGGGAAAGATATTGACTACTGCTGGGGAAGGTAATTAAGGTTATTCTTCTTGGCATTTGTCAGTTGATTTTATACGTACTCTACCCGTTTGACTTACAGATAAAGCCAATCCTTCGAGATTGGCTTTATCGCTATTGGGGCAATATATAAAAGTCCCATTTTGAAAGCCGTTTAAAGAGCCGTCGGGTCTAAAAGTGATGGCATCCCGAGGATACTCTAAGCTATCAGAGGGATGGGTATGTTCAAAGGTACTAATAAGGCGCTCGTCATCATCCAAAGAGGTTGACTTGTCGTTATCAATAAAAAGTGACACCTGATTGTCCCAATCATCTTCTAAACACTCATTATTTTTCAAGGCACATAGAGTGACGTAGCTATTATTTTCTATTGCATAAAGACGTGCATAATTAATGTTTCTGTGTAATAGATTAATCTGGTTATCTGCGCGATTGAGCGCCAAGAAATCAGGAAAAAACCATAAAGAGAGTTGGCTTAGTATCGCTATAACTGAAATGGTTACTAGTAATTCTAATAATGTAACGCCACCATTTTTGTGAACACTTATAATTAACTTCATCCCTGAAGCCTTTCATTGAACAGTCCATTATATTAGTTTAGTAAACAATCAAAAAAACGACAAAGTATGAAATGGCTTTTAACCACAGCTCTCTGTGGTATCCCCTAAATAAAAAGCGGTGCCTGATTTCGTTAATGTTAACGCTTTTTGGTTTTTGTTGTCGCCGTTAGGACAAAATATGAAGTTCCCAGGATTTGTAGTTATACGTCCGCTGGTATTAAATCGTATACGGGTATCTGTAAATGAAACGCGATCATTAGGACTAATTTCCTCCATGACTCTGATCAAGCTATCTGTTTCATTATTATATTGGCCATTATTATTAGCATCTATAAAGGTAATAATTATTTGATCAACATCCCATTTACTTGAGCAAGTTAGGGTTTTATCATTACTTTTTACTTTTGTACCTGGAGCAGCGCACACAATTACGATCTCATCGGTACTAGCCGCTTGTGAGCGTGCAAAGCTAATATTACGTTTAAGTTCTAATAAAAAATTTTCACCTCGGTTTTCTTCCAGCATATCGCTACTGTTCCACAACGCAATAGTGGCTATAATGCCAACAATGGCTACGGTGACCATTAACTCTAATAGGGTAAATCCACGGTGCTTAGTTTTCATATAAATCTCATTAACTCGGTGATGTTTTAGTATAGTTATTTTTATTAAAATAATCATACCATGTTTATTTTTCACCGGTGCTATTCAATCTCTTTGTTTGCTATGAACCTCATGATTGTCTAAAATCGAGGCAACTGAAGCTTTCAAAAGTAATTACTATGAAAAAAATAGAAGCAATCATTAAACCGTTTAAGCTCGATGATGTGCGTGAAGCATTATCTGATGTAGGCATTACGGGTATGACAGTAAGTGAAGTAAAAGGGTTTGGGCGTCAAAAAGGCCACACAGAGCTATACCGTGGTGCTGAGTACATGGTGGATTTTTTACCTAAAGTAAAACTAGATATTGTGCTCGGTGATGAAGACGTAGAACGTGCTATTGATGTTATTGTTAAAACAGCACAAACTGGCAAAATTGGTGATGGTAAAATATTTGTCACTGACGTAGAACGTGTGGTTCGAATTCGTACTGCAGAAGAGGATGAAGAGGCTATATAGTCGAGTAAACCTTGTAAAAAAAGGCGCTAATTTTATAACTAGCGCCTTTTTCGTGTTATTTATTTCTGCTATTAAATTTACGCGTTTGCTCTGCATGCTGACTTAGTTCAGTCAAGCCAAGCTTCTCGTAACTTTTTTCCATCATGGCGAGTGCCGCATCAAGATAGCTACTTTGTGAGTAGTGCTCTACCACATATTTACCGCGATTTGCGGCTGCTAAATAGGCTTCACGTTCGTAATAGTAAGTTGCCACTTTTAGCTCATAACGTGCCATGCGGTTTAATAACCAAACTAAACGACGTTTTGCTTCTGGCGCATAATCACTATCTGGAAAACGTTTAACCAAAGTTGATAAGTCGGTATAAGCAACACGGGTGCGTTTAGCATCTCTGTCGGCTCTGTCTACGCCAAAGTATTCTTGGAAAGCATTTTTATCCGCCTTAATATTAACCAAGCCACGCATGTAGTACATGTAATCTAAATCTTTGTGGTTTGGGTTTAAGCGAATAAAACGGTCAATGGTAGCAAGTGCTTGCTCTGTATTACCTGATTGGTAATGCGCGTACACTAAATCCATTTGGACTTGCTTTGAAAACGGACCAAACGGGTAGCGAGAGTCAATTGCCGTTAATAATTCAATTGCACGAGCGTATAAACCAGAATCAAGCGTTTGTTTTGCATCTTCGTATAATGCTTGTGCCGATCTGTTGGGTACGCGTTGAATATCTTCTTGGTCAGGTGCAGACGAGCAGGCCCCTAAACTAAGCACTGAAACTGAAAAAACAATGGCGAATGCACGTTTCCCTATTTTATTTATCATTTTATTTGTTACCTTCGATGTCTTCGGCTAGGCCAAGTGGGTAAAACCGAGTAAACTATGCGTATTATGTTATGCTTTTATTAAAAGCGATTCTAACCCAGTCAAGCACAGCTTGCACTGGTAAATTGGGTAAAGTTACTAATGTCAGAGCAAATATCTCTCCAAGCCGAGGTCCCAACAGACTTAGGTGGTAAACGTCTAGACCAAGTATTAGCGCAATTGTTCCCTGATTATTCACGATCACGGATAAAAACGTGGATTTTAGATGATAAAATCACTGTTGATGGCGAAATTTTCAACACCCCGCGTGAAAAACTACTCGGTGGTGAAGTTGTAGCTGTTGAAACAACAATAGAAGCACCTCGTGAATACGAAGCACAAGATATCAAATTAAACATCGTTTATGAAGACGATGATATTTTAGTGATCAACAAACCAATGGGATTAGTGGTTCATCCTGGCGCAGGTAACCCTGATGGTACGGTGTTAAATGCTTTACTACACTACTATCCAGAAATTATTAACGTGCCACGAGCGGGTATTGTGCATCGTTTAGACAAAGACACAACAGGTTTAATGGTTGTCGCTAAAACGATTCAGGCACAAACACATTTAGTTAAAGCACTGCAAAAGCGCGAAAACTTCACACGTGAATATGAAGCGTTATGTAATGGCACTATGACAGCCGGTGGTATGGTTGAAAAACCAATTGGTCGTCATGCTACACAGCGTACGCATATGGCAGTACATGAAATGGGTAAACCAGCTATTACGCATTACCGTGTTGCCGAAAAATTCCGTGCCCATACACGTTTGCGTTTACGTCTTGAAACTGGGCGTACACACCAAATTCGTGTGCATATGGCGTACTTAAACCACCCATTAATTGGCGATCAATCTTATGGCGGTCGTCCTCGTCCACCAAAAGGGGCAACGCCTGAGTTATTTGAGTTACTGCGTAGCTTTAAGCGCCAAGCGCTTCATGCCGTTAAATTAAGTATTGCGCATCCAATCACCGGTGAAATGATGACCTGGCAAGCGCCTATCCCTGATGATATGGTGGCGATGACTCAAGCACTGCGTGAAGATACAAAAGCAAACCCTGATATAGCGAGTTAACAATGTTTGGCTTATCAGCTACATGGCAATCTATTCAGGGTGTAGGCACATTGAGTACTACACGGGATGGAGGCGTATCAAAGCCTCCATTTGATAGCTTGAATTTAGGATTGCATGTAGGTGATAACAGCCAAGATGTATTAAATAACAGAGCACGTGTAAATGCTCATTTTCCTAAACCGGCAATTTGGTTAAATCAGGTTCATAGCGCTGATGTAATTACAGTGGATGAGCGATTTGACCCCAACCAAACACTCACAGCCGATGCACTATACACGCAATTACGCAATCAACCTTTAGCCATAATGACCGCTGATTGTTTACCTATTTTACTTTCATCGAGTGACGGGCAAGAAGTGGCCGCAATTCATGCTGGTTGGCGAGGGTTAGAGCAAGGGGTGATCAACAATACGCTGGCATGTTTTAAAAACGCCCCGTCGAATATACATGCTTGGTTAGGCCCTGCAATAGGGGCTAATCAATTTCAAGTAGGCCAAGAGGTAGTCGAGTTATTTACAGCAAATAACCCCCTAATGCACAGCGCGTTCAAAGCTCAAAATAATGAAAAGTATTTAGCTGATATCTATCTAATAGCAACTATTTTACTTAATCAACAGGGCGTTATAAACATTAGCGGGGGTGAGCATTGCACTGTTTCTCAAGCTAACTTGTTTTTTTCTTATCGGCGCGATGGCCAAACCGGTCGTATGGCAAGTTTGATCTGGCGCAAGTAAATAATCATTAGGTGATTATTTTTCCCACAATACCTTGAACAAACCCGCTAACATACCCATCTATTAAGTAATTCGTTTTTTTATAGGTAAACTCCCATGCGTTTAGATAGATTTACAAGTAAATTTCAGTCTGCGCTTTCAGATGCGCAATCATTAGCACTAGGTCGCGATCATCAATTTATTGAACCTGTGCATCTAATGTACGCTTTGTTAAAACAAAGTGGCTCAAGTGTGCGTGCACTATTTGCACAAATGAGCATCAGCGTTGATGAACTCAACACTAAATTATCACAAGAGATAGAAAAGTTATTTAAAGTGGAAGGCGTTGGTGGCGATGTACAGTTGTCAAATAACATGGTTTCACTGATAAACCTATGTGATAAATACGCCCAAAAACGTAAAGATAAATACATTTCAAGTGAGTTGTTTGTATTAGTTGCGTGTGAAGATAAAGGCCCGCTTGGCAGTGTTTTTAAAGCACTTAACATTACGGCGAGTAAGGTTGAAACGGCAATTGAAGCGATTCGTGGTGGCCAAAAAGTTGACGATCCTAATGCGGAAGAAACACGTCAAGCACTTGAAAAGTACACCATCGATTTAACTGAGCGTGCAGAGCAAGGTAAGCTTGACCCTGTAATCGGTCGTGATGATGAAATTCGCCGCACTATTCAAGTATTACAACGCCGTACCAAAAATAACCCTGTGTTAATTGGTGAGCCAGGGGTGGGTAAAACAGCCATAGCTGAAGGGCTTGCACAGCGTATTATTAATGGTGAAGTGCCTGAGGGCTTAAAAAACAAGCGCGTATTATCACTTGATTTAGGCGCATTAGTTGCTGGTGCAAAATACCGAGGTGAATTTGAAGAGCGTTTAAAATCAGTACTTAATGAGTTGGCTAAAGAAGAAGGCCAAGTTATTTTATTTATTGATGAAATTCATACCATTGTTGGTGCTGGTAAAAGTGATGGCGCTATGGATGCGGGTAACATGTTAAAACCTGCCTTAGCACGCGGAGAACTCCATTGCGTAGGTGCAACCACTTTAGATGAATACCGTAAATACATTGAAAAAGATGCTGCGCTTGAGCGCCGTTTCCAAAAGGTATTAATAGAAGAGCCTTCAGTAGAAGACACCATTGCTATTCTGCGTGGCTTGAAAGAGCGTTACGAATTACACCATTCAGTGGAGATCACCGACCCCGCAATCGTTGCCGCAGCGCAGTTATCGCATCGTTATATTAGTGATCGCCAATTACCCGATAAAGCAATCGATTTAATTGACGAAGCGGGCTCTTCTATTCGCTTGCAAATTGATTCAAAGCCAGAAGCTTTAGATAAATTAGAGCGTCGCATTATCCAATTAAAAATTGAAGATAACGCATTGGCCAAAGAGAAAGATGAAGCAAGTCAAAAGCGCCGTACAGAAATGGTCGAGCTGATCACTGAGCTTGAAGGGCAATACCGTGAACTAGATGAAGTATGGAATGCAGAAAAAGCGTCTTTACAAGGCACGCAGGTTATTAAAGCTGAGCTAGAGCAGGCACGACTTGATTTAGAAGTGGCTCGCAGAGCAAGTGACTTGCAGCGTATGTCTGAACTGCAATATGGACGTATACCTGAGCTTGAGCGCAAACTCGATTTAGCATCACAAGCAGAAATGCAAGAAATGAGCTTGCTTAAAAATCAGGTGGGCGAAGATGAAATTGCAGAAATTTTATCACGTTGGACCGGGATCCCAGTGGCGCGTATGCTTCAAGGTGAACGTGAAAAACTATTACAAATGGAAGAGCAGTTACATAACAAAGTCATTGGTCAAGATGAGGCCGTCGTGGCGGTGGCTAATGCCATTCGTCGTTCGCGTGCAGGGCTTGCTGATCCCAATCGTCCAATTGGCTCGTTCTTATTTTTAGGGCCTACAGGGGTTGGTAAAACAGAACTTACCAAGGCACTAGCAGGCTATATGTTTGATACCGAAAGTGCCATGGTGCGTATAGATATGTCTGAGTTTATGGAAAAACACTCAGTCGCACGTTTAGTCGGTGCGCCTCCAGGGTACGTAGGTTACGAAGAAGGTGGTTATTTAACCGAAGCTGTTCGTCGTAAACCCTATTCGGTTATTTTGCTTGATGAAATAGAAAAAGCGCATCCAGATGTGTTTAATATTTTATTACAAGTCCTTGATGACGGGCGTTTAACGGATGGCCAAGGGCGTACGGTTGATTTTAAAAATACGGTTATCATTATGACCTCCAACTTGGGCTCAGATATCATTCAAGAGCAAGCGGGAAGTAATGACTATGATGAGCTTAAAGCAAAAGTCATGGGCGTTTTACAGAATGAATTTAGACCCGAGTTTATTAACCGAATTGATGAAACAGTGGTATTTCACTCACTTTCACATAGTCATATTAAAGAAATTGCAGATATTCAATTAAGTAAATTACGTCAACGATTAACAGAGATGGGGTATTTACTTGAGTTGACAGATGCTGCTCTTGAGCGAATTGCTGCCAGTGGCTTTGATCCTGTCTATGGCGCTCGTCCGCTTAAACGGGCAATACAGCAAACCATTGAAAATCCATTAGCACAAAAACTGCTTAATAATGACTTTCAACCAGGTTGTATCATTGTCATTGATGCTAACGAAGACGGCTTAGTGTTTACGAGTCGATAATTTGAGCACAGCAAAAAGCCGCTGTTTTCAGCGGCTTTTTTGTTTTTATTTTAGGGCGTTTGTTAAACTTTAAAAGTCAGTAATAAGTCATTCACTTTTCTTGAGCCTTCAACTAGTTCAGCCGCACCGCGTGCTACGCTAAAACTCAATTGTAAATTGTCATCCCCTAAGCCTTTAATCTTTTCAACATTACTACCAATGTCTTTACTTACAACCTGCTGCTGTTCTGCTGCGGCTGAAATATCCGTGGCGAGCTGTGAAATTTCACTAATTTGAATAAAAATACTATCAAGCTCTTGTTGTGTTTGTCCTGTTGTATTAACACAGTCATCGGCTTGTTGTTTTGTGCTCTGCATGATTTTAGACCAGCTAAACAAGGTATCTTGAATTTCTTTAATTGAGCTATGAATTTGTGCTGTGGCGTTTTGAGTTCGTGACGACAGCGCTCTTACCTCATCGGCAACAACGGCAAAACCACGCCCATGCTCACCGGCGCGTGCCGCTTCAATAGCCGCATTGAGTGCCAATAAGTTAGTTTGTTCAGCAATCCCTTCTATTTCACTCATGACTTGGCCAATTTTATCCGCTTCAGAGGCAAGCCCCGTTGCTGTTGCGGCCGCTTGCTCAACTTGTACAGCTAAGTCAGACACCATTTTACTGTTATCTGCAATATGATTCTTGATATCAGAGCAGCTTTGATAAGTAATGCCCACTTTATCAGCCGTGTTATTGGTATTGGTAGAGATTTCACCAATCGTGGTACTCATTTGTGACATGGCTGAAGCAATTTGTTCTAGCTGAGTGCCTTGAGAAGAAATACCTTGCTCGGTCAACGTCGATTGCTGATCTAACCCTTGGGCAATCGAATTAAAACTCAAGGTTGAATCTTTTACCCGCCCTAGTACCGTTCTTAATTTAGCACTGAGCATCTGCTCTCTATACTCACTAATACTATGTGGGTGCGAGCCACTAAACACATAACGAGATACAGAGTCTGCTTGGCTTTTTTGTTGTTTGAGGGTTGCAGGTGTGATTACCAGCTCATCATAATTTAAAACTAAAATAGCAATACATACTAATAAGTTAATCGCGGCAAGCGAAAGAGAGCCCCACATTGCGACACTGGCTAACCAAATTAAAATACCCGCAATGCTCAAACCTTGTCTTAATGATGTGCGTTCGCGCCAGCTGAATAATGATTTATTAGCGTTAATTTTGGCATAGAGCTTTTGCGCTCTGCGTTTTGCGCGTTGCTCTAGTTTTATTCGTACAGACTGATAACCAATAAGTTGGCCATGCTCAAAAATAGGCGTTACAAATGCATCAACCCAATAATAGCGGCCGTCCTTACATAAGTTTTTTACCGCGCCACGCCACGAATGGCCTTGTTTTAAAGTGTCCCACATTTCTTTAAATGCAGCTTTTGGCATATCAGGGTGGCGAACGATATTGTGATTTTTATTTATCAGTTCATCCATCTCGTAGCCTGCGATACTACAAAACTCATGATTGGCATAAGTAATAACACCGCGTAAGTCAGTGGTTGAAACCAACTCTTGGTGTTCTTCGAAGTTAACTTCTTCATCTATTAAGCTTTGATTACGACGCATAGTGACTCTTTATCATTCTTTATTATGGCGGCTATTGTAATTACTAAAACTAATATACGTTAGTGATATGTGTAAAATAGCAGGAATAAGACATTTTTTTTGATATTTATGTGATCTTTATCAATATTAAGCGTAATTGAATTTTTCAGTTATGACAAATTTTTAGGGTTTAACTCTATCTTATCAAAGTGTTTTAAAACGCCATGTTGTCAGCGGGGGGTATGGCAAATAATATGTAAAAGAAATTGTATATTCGTGGTGGCAATGGCAAGATTGTCTTTTCTAGCGTGAAACAAAGCGTGTTTAAAATCCAGCAAAAACTATATCTAATAAATTCATATAGTTTTTTCATTGTTTAATCTTGAGTAAAGGTAAAAAGACCCCATAACCTCATGATTAAGCCACTTGGCTCGAGGAAACTTTTTTTTGACAACTTATAATTTAAAGAACACGCTCAACGCGCTATCTAATGCAGATAATCAACAGGCTATTAAAGGCATTATGCGCGGTATTGAGAGAGAATCATTAAGAATTAATCACGATGGTTCCATTTCAAAACAGGCTCATCCTCAAGGTGTGGGCTGTGCGCTCACCAATGGGCATATTACCACTGATTTTTCTGAGTCTTTACTTGAGTTCATTACACCGGTTAGCGAGTCATCAACGCAAACCTTACAGCAGCTAAAAGATTTACAAAAGTTCACCCTAGAACATATGGGCGATGAATTGTTGTGGCCAATTAGTATGCCGTGCTTTATAAATCATCAAGACGATATTGTATTGGCACAATTTGGCGACTCTAATGTCGGTAAAATGAAAACCCTATATCGCGAAGGCTTGAAGAACCGTTACGGCAGTATGATGCAAGCGATTGCTGGCGTACATTTCAATATTTCTTTTCCACAAACGCTATGGCAGTCACTGCATTCATTAAAGCAAAGTAATGCGAAACTTGAAGATTTTATATCGGATAGTTACTTGGCGTTAATTCGTAACTTTAAACGTGAACTGTGGTTAATTAGCTACATGTTTGGCGCATCGCCGGCATTATGTAGCTCTTTTTTACAAGGGCGTAAAAGCGATTTACCGTTTAAAAAACTCGGTAAAGGCACTTTATATTTGGAAGTGGGTACCGCATTGCGTTTAGGCAACTTAGGCTATACCAATAGCGCACAATCGTCATTACGAGTAATGTATAACTCATTAGATGAATATGTCGCAGGACTTAAAAAAGCCATAAATACGCCTTCAGATATTTACGGCAGTATTGACGATTACACCAGTGCTACGCCAAAGCAATTAAATAAAAACATTTTGCAAATAGAGAACGAGTTTTACTCGCCAATTCGTCCTAAACGTAATGCAAAAAATGGTGAAACGCCCACTGATGCATTGCTAAGAGCGGGTATAGAATATATTGAAATTCGTGCATTGGATGTTAACCCGTTTAGTGAAGTTGGCATTGACTTAGAGCAAATACACTTTTTAGATGTGTTTTTAACTTATTGTTTATTAAAAGATTCAGCGCCTATGGATTGGAAAGAGCAAACTCGTAGCACTGAAAATCTTGATACTGTGGTTAACCAAGGTCGAGAACAAGGCTTGATGCTTAATTTTAATAATGAGCAGCGCAGCCTAGAATCTTGGGGTGATGAAATATTTAGTCAGTTGAGTGATGTTGCTCAGTGGATGGATACGGCTTACGATGTTGACTACTACTCAAACACCATTAAGCGCATGGCGACTTGGATTCATGATCCGGCATTAACGTATTCTGGTCGTTATGTTGAGCAGTTAAAAGCATCAGGGTTAGATAATGGCCACTTTGCACTCTCACTTGCTCAGAAGTACAAACAAAGCCATGAAACAGCAAGTTATACTGAATTTTCAAAATCGTGGCTAGAGCAACAAGCTGCAGAGTCGTACCAAGCTCAAAAGGCAATTGAACAAGCTGATAAACAATCATTTACTGCATTTTTAGATACATACTTCAGGGTCTGTTGACCTTTTCAAATTACAATTTGTTCAAACTAGGAGCGGTTTAATCGCGGCGCGAGGTTTGTAACCTAGTGGGCTAAGTAAAAACCGACAGAAGCTTCCGCGGACTGCTCACGCCCCTT
>NZ_PNCN01000049.1:0-569 GCF_005886135.1 Pseudoalteromonas sp. S4741
GGTGAAACCACACACATCATCAATAGTTTGCGACTGCTCCCACTGCGTTGCTGTATGTTTAAAAAGGTGTTTCATAGGCGCTGCGCCTAGCTTTTCTTTCCCTTTTATAATACTGCTAGTCGCCAATGGTGGAAGCTCTCCTTTAGCGTCAGGAAAAGCGAGCTCTAGTTTGTCACAGACTTCAGATATTGAGCGGTTTCTTAATAAACCAATCCCTAATACAAGCCAAGCAGCTTGCTCGGCGGGGAAACGTCGTTTACGCACAGAGGCTCTCCCTGTTTGAGTAACGGCTGCTTCAATCCACTCAAGGGGAATATGCTTAGTAAACGAATCAATATCACGATCTTGGCTAAACTCAGTAGTAAGGTGTAATTCTTTAATAAATTCAGACATAAAAATAGGCCACAACTTTTGTTGTAGCCTATTATGAAGCCTCTGAAAGATCGTTCAATTAACTTAAACGATCCGCATTACAAATTATGCGGCTTTTTTTATGTTTGATTATCAGTAAATATAGAGATATAGACGCTTATTTACAGTAACGCTTCAATGGCCTTTTTATCTTTATC
>NZ_PNCN01000005.1:0-2975 GCF_005886135.1 Pseudoalteromonas sp. S4741
ATTGAATATTATGAGGCACTTGCTCAGTTGGTAGAGCGCGACCTTGCCAAGGTCGAGGTCACGAGTTCGAGCCTCGTGTGCCGCTCCAAATTATTTGATATGTTTAGGCGGAATGGCAGAGTGGCCATGCACCGGATTGCAAATCCGTTTACCCCGGTTCGACTCCGGGTTCCGCCTCCAAATAATGACTCCACACGCTTTAATTAGCAAACTCGATGCCCGAGTGGTGGAATTGGTAGACACAAGGGATTTAAAATCCCTCGACTAACAAGTCGTGCCGGTTCAAGTCCGGCCTCGGGCACCACTTTACGTTATTTCTATAACACCCAATTAAATCATCACATTTTTATTACTAAACCCCACTAAGCACACTAATTTACCACCCCCTGTTGTTAGCAATAACTTTTTGTTCAACACCTTAAGAGCTCGTGTTTTGTTGCAAGGGCTGATACATACTCTTGGCTCATCAATAGACTGTCACTGATCACTTCAGACTTTTTACAAATTAACCCAGAGTGTAGCTCGTTAGCTAAATCATAAACTAGACTCTTTAATACCAATTCGCTTAATTAAGCGGTCTATTTTGAGGTAGGAAAAACGGGTTGATAGCTAGGCAAAAAATTCGCTATTTAGTTGTTCTAAATGAGAATTTTTTAACACAGATAGCGACACGTTTAGCCCCGCAAAATGATTGAGTATTATTGCGGATTGGTATAATAAGCGCAGTGTTAGTTATTATGGTTATGCAGTAATGTATATAAACCTAAGCAGGGATGTCGTTATAAGCATGAGACCTACTACATAGGTTATTAAATTTACTTGTAGGATGCTTATAATGTTTGGATAAGGTGAGCTTATAGGCAGGTTGGGCGGCTTTAATAACGTCTATCTTCGCATTAGTAATTTATAAGTGGCTACTGTTATCAGTAACTTTAAGATTAAAGTTAAATCAATAAAAAACCCGAAATAACAATGGCCGTTTCGGGTTTTAACTTGAAGTATAAAAACTAATTATTTATGCCAAATACCTTTTGGAATAGTTTTATTGAGTTTGTCGTTCTTACTTGGATCAAACGTCGGTAACTTTCCGACGCGTCGCTGAGCGTTATAATCTTTAGCAAGCCACACGACAACACCTGAGAGCATAAATAATGCGATTACGTTCACTATTGCCATTAAGCCCATCGATACATCAGCTAATGTCCACACTAGTGGTAATTCGCCCAATGCACCAAACATTACCATACCTAACACTAATAACCTGAAGATCAACATGCCAGATGCGTGGTTATGCTCTAAGAATAATAAGTTCGTTTCTGCATAAGAATAGTTAGCTACTATTGATGTAAAAGCAAAAAACAAAATAGCGACTGCAACAAATATTGCGCCCCAGCTACCAACATGCTCCTCAAGCGCTGCTTGTGTAAGTGCTATACCCGTTACATCAGAGCCTGGTACTAACTGTTCTGATAATAAAATAAGAGCAGCAGTTGCAGTACAAATAATAATAGTATCTACAAATACACCCAGCATTTGTACATACCCCTGTGAAGCAGGGTGAGGTGGGTTTGGCGTTGCCGTTGCTGCAGCATTCGCAGCACTACCCATACCGGCTTCGTTTGAGAACAAGCCGCGTTTGATCCCTTGGATCATCGCCTGCATTACCCCATAACCAATTGCACCGGCACCAGCTTGTTCAAGACCAAAGGCACTTCTAATCACATGCATAAATACATCAGGTAATTCAGTGTAATTTACAGCACATATATAAAGTGCAACCATAAGGTAAGCAGCAGCCATAAATGGAACGGCTAATTCAGCAAATCGAGAAATTGTTTTCAGACCGCCAAATATAATAATACCTGAACCAATTACAAGAGCGATACCGACTATATAGTTAGGGATACCAAAGGCGACTTCAAAAGCCGCAGCAATAGAATTTGACTGTACTGCGTTAAAAACTAAACCAAAGGCTAAAATTAAGCACAATGAAAAGACAACACCCATCCAACGCTTGCCAAGTCCGTACTCCATATAATAGGCCGGACCACCACGGAAGTTACCTTCTTCATCTTGAGTTTTATAAACTTGTGCCAATGTACTTTCAGCAAAGCTAGTAGCCATACCAATTAAAGCAATTAACCACATCCAAAAAATAGCACCTGCACCACCTAAATAAAGCGCAACGGCAACACCTGCCATATTACCAGTACCGACACGGGCTGCTAAAGAAGTACAAAATGCTTGGAAAGAGGAAATACCGCCATCTGACCCTTGGCGACTCTGAAACATAACTTTAATCATGTGTGGGAATTGTACAAATTGGATGAAACCAAGGCGTATGGTAAAAAATAACCCTGCTGCTATTAATAAGTACACTAAAATATGACCCCATAAGAGACCACTTATACTATTTATTATATCTGTCATGTGCGTTACCTAGTGAACGAGTTGTAAATATCGGGCGCAACTTACCATAAGCACAGTAAATAGTTTAGTAAACAGCATAAAAAAATGAGTTATCCACAGGGTTTTGTGGGTATCATGTGTGTCTAGGTCGGGTATCTTTGGGGTAACAATTAAATGCAAAAAAGCGTTTAAAAACGCTTGCGTTAAAATCGATTCGCCCTATAATGCGACCCCACTGAGACGGGGAACGCCAACGCATAGCGAGGCACGAGCTACTCAGTGAGTTGAGTAAAACTTAGTTTCGAAACTTTCAAGTTTAACAAAATTAAGTGTTGACAAAAAAATAGGAAAGCGTAATATGCGCAGCCCTAGCGAGATAAAGTTAAACGCTTTAATCGCAACCGGGTAACCGGTATAGCTCTTTAACAATATAAAGCAATCATCTGTGTGGGCACTCGTACAGATTGAGTTCTAACAGCCTAGCTACTTCGTTCTTTATTGAGCAAGTAACGAGGCAAACAAATTTAGAGTCTCAATGTGATTTCTCGAAAGAGAAACTGAGTGTC
>NZ_PNCN01000050.1:0-1653 GCF_005886135.1 Pseudoalteromonas sp. S4741
ACTTAAACGATCCGCATTACTATTAATATAGCGGCTTTTGTGTGTATAAATTGCGTCTTGATATCAAAAAATCAAACTAAACAGCTTGTAACCACTTAAGCCAAAAATAAGCACTAACACCGGTAAAGTAAGCAAGTTTACCAACATTGAGTTGGTGTATTTGCCCATTACTGATTTTTGGTTAACCAGCCACACAAGGTAAGTGGTGACAATAGGCAGTAATAGGCCATTAGCTGCTTGGGCAAAAATTATCACGGCAACAGGGTCTAAACCCAGAGACGCCACGGCTGCACCAAATAATAAAATAACAATGGCGACACTTTTAAATCGGGTGTTATCCATTTTATTTGACCAACCTAACATGCCACATACTGCATACGCACCGGCAAGGGGGGCTGTAATTGCGCTGGTTAAACCTGCTGCAAATAAGCCAGTAGCAAAAAAGTAATGGGCAGCATCGCCAAGTAATGGCTCAAGTTGTACCGCCATGTTGGCAGCGCTAATTTGCCCTGCATCTGTGCCATAAAATGCCACTGACGCGGTTGATAAAATTGCCAGCGTGATCACGCCACCTAAAGTGATAGACACACCCGTATCTACATTAGTTTGCTTAATAACTTTTTGCTTATCACTTTTGCTGTCGTGTCTTGCAGCTAAAACACCTGAGTGTAAAAATAAGTTATACGGCACAATGGTAGTACCAACTAAAGCTAGTATGGTTGTAATAGAGCCTTCAGGCATACTAGGAATAAAGCCAGCAAATACATCATTCAGCGAGGGAGCAGCCATAACTAACGTAGAGATAAACACTAGGCTCATTAAAATCACTAATAAAATAAGCGCGTTTTCAACGACTTTGTGTTTACCGCTGTAAAGTAACACCGCACTTAAAAATGCAATGAGTGGCGTCCAAAGCTGGGCATTAACATGAGGAAATATTTCAATTAATCCCATGCTGGCACCGCTAAGGTTGCCAGCCTCGTAGGCGGCACTACCTACTCCAATGGCGCTGATCACTAAAAATATAGCGAGAGATTTAAATAGGGGCGTTTCAATGTGAGCTCTTAGCGCTTGCGCTAAATCTTGCCCGGTGGCTACGCCAAGGCGCGCCGCCATAGATTGTAATAATATGGTGGCAATAACTGAAAACAGTAATGTCCATATTAGTGCAAAACCAAAGTTTGCACCTGCCACGCTGGCAGTCGTAATAGTCCCTGGTCCAATGAAGGCAGCGGTGACGAGTAGTCCTGGTCCTAATCGCATAATTGACCTTAATAGTACTTTTGCATATTGCTATTTAAAGTTACATCTAACGTTTTATAACGCGATGCCTGTATTATTGCTGCCACTTATATAAAGTGCCTTGCAGCGATAGCCGCCCCTTGGCAAACCCTTGTTTGATGATAATCATATGTTAAAAAAGGTCGCGTAGGATACCAACTTATATATAAATTTAAAGGGGGGGTGGCGCGTTTGCACAAAATTAATACAATCAATAAATAACAGTAATACCGGCTGTCTATCATCAACATTCCCAGCTGTCACTTTTACAGCTAATAAACCCCCTTCATCATTATGATGAGGTGAAGTTTAAAGCCATAAAACCAGCCCATTGATCCTTTGCCTCGTTTGGCTTCTCCTGCAAAAACTTTG
>NZ_PNCN01000051.1:0-42550 GCF_005886135.1 Pseudoalteromonas sp. S4741
GATTAATTGCCTATTGCCTAAAAGAGGAAAAGCCGTCATTAGATTTAACATCGCAAGAACTTGAAATTTTAGAGAGTAATAATCTAATGTTGGCTTAACCAGATCTCAGGTTACTTAAAGCGGTGAATAATTAATTATTCATCGTCTTTTTTTACTTTTGCTTTCGCTTTACTTTTAGCAGGCGCTTTTTTAGCGGCGGCTTTCTTTTTAGGCGCGGCTTTTTTCTTAGCCTCTTCTACCCATTTACCACCTTCGTAGTGTGCCGTCCAACCAGTTGCTTTGCCATCAACTTCTGTCATCACATATTGGGCTTTATTTTTACGGCTATAACGTACTACCGCTAGGTTACCATCTGGATCTTTTTCTGGTGCATCCGCTAGGTAATAAAACTTAGGTGAAATACGGTCTCTAAAACGCTTTAGCTCAGCCACTTTAGGCGCGCGCGTCTCGCGTGATTTAGGGAAAGTGTTAGCCGCCAAGAAAATACCTGCAGCGCCATCACGTAAAACAAAATAAGCGTCAGATTTTTCACATTCAAGTTCAGGTATGTGCACAGGGTCTTCTTTTGGTGGCGCAGCTTCGCCGTTTTTAAGTAACTTACGCGTGTTTTTACACTCTTCGTTGTTACAACCAAAATACTTACCAAAACGGCCTGATTTGAGCTCCATGTCTGAGCCACATTTATCACACTCGATAATCGGACCATCATACCCTTTAATCTTAAAGGTACCTTGCTCAACGATGTACCCTTCACAAGCAGGGTTATTACCACAAACATGTAATTTACGGGTTTCGTCTATTAGGTAAGAGTCCATAGCTGTTTCACAGATTGGACAGCGCTTCATTTGCATTAATGTTTCTGTTTCAACGTCTTCAACATCAGCTGCAACCGCTTCATCACCCGACACTAAGTTCATAGTGGTAGTACAGCGCTCTTTAGGTGGCAGGTTATAACCAGTACATCCTAAGAATACGCCCGTTGAAGCAGTACGAATACCCATTTTTCTGCCACACGTTGGGCAGTCAATATCGGTTTCTACCATTTGATTAAGACGCATACCGCCTTCATCGGGTTCACCTTTGGCAATCTTTAACTGGGTTGAAAAATCGGCATAAAACTTATCAAGTACCTGCGTCCAAACACGCTTACCTTCAGCAATATCATCTAAACGGCCTTCCATTTTAGCGGTAAAATCGAAGTTCATTAAATCGGTAAAGTTTTCAACAAGGCGATCGGTGACAATCTCCCCCATTTTTTCAGCGAAAAAGCGACGATTTTCTACTCGTACATAACCACGTTCTTGTATCGTTGATATAATAGAGGCATACGTGGAAGGACGACCAATCCCACGTTTCTCAAGCTCTTTAACTAAGCTTGCTTCACTAAAACGAGCCGGTGGCTTGGTAAAGTGCTGCTTAGGATCAAGCTCAACTAATGTGAGCACCTCGCCTTGCTTAACAGCAGGCAGCGATTGCTCTTCTTCATTCTTTTTACGTACTGCCGGTTGCACTTTAGTCCAACCATCAAAACGTAAAACACGTCCTTTTGCTTTCAATGTAAAATCGTTGGCAGCGACCGTTAAGGTGGTTAAATCGTACTCAGCTGGCACCATTTGACAGGCCACAAACTGACGCCAAATAAGCTCATAAAGCTTTTTCGCATCGGCATCCACACCTTCAACATGCCCAGAAAGCACTGATACGCTAGAAGGACGAATCGCTTCGTGCGCCTCTTGTGCATTACCTTTAGAGCTATAGTTAATCGGATCAGCAGGTAAATACTTGGCACCAAACTCATTGGTTACGTATTCGCGACACATTTCAACCGCATCTTTCGATAAATTAGTTGAATCGGTACGCATATAAGTAATATAACCCCCCTCGTATAAACGCTGGGCAAGCATCATGGTCTTTTTAACGCCATAACCTAATCGGGTACTTGCTGCTTGTTGCATTGTTGAAGTAATAAATGGCGCACTTGGACGGCTCTTACTTGGTTTCTCTTCAACGCTTACAACTTTATATTCGGCATTCTCAAGGCTTTTAACTGCTGCACTAGCCTGAGCTTCATTTACTGGCTTAAATGGCTTGTCTGCTTGTTTAGTGACTTCTAAACGTAGGTCAGACTCGCTATTTTTAACATCGGCATGAATGTCCCAAAATTCTTCAGGAATAAATGCTTTAATTTCACGTTCGCGTTCAACTAATAAACGCACTGCAACAGATTGCACTCGACCCGCTGATAAACCACGCGCTACTTTAGCCCATAATAGGGGCGATACCATAAAGCCAACAACACGGTCTAAGAAGCGACGGGTCTGCTGTGCATAAACCATGTCGGTGTTTAACTCACCTGGGGTTTCGAATGCTTGTTGTATTGCATTTTTAGTGATTTCGTTAAAAACAACACGCTTATATTTTTCTGGCTCGCCACCAATAATTTCTTGAAGGTGCCAAGCAATAGCTTCCCCTTCTCTATCCAAATCCGTTGCGAGATAGATTTTATCAGCGTTTTGGGCAAGCTTTTGTAATTCTTGAACAACCTTTTCTTTACCCGGCAATATTTCGTAATGTGGCTCCCATCCTTTTTCAGGATCGATTCCCATTCGCGCGACTAAGTTAGTGTAGTCACGTTGCTGTTTATACGCTGCTTTCTCATCAGGTGGCATTTTACGCACTTCAGCAGGCGTTTTGCTTGCTGGTGCCTTGTTTTTGCCAGAACCTGAAGTAGGTAAATCTCGTACGTGTCCAATACTGGACTTTACGATAAAATCATTACCTAAGTATTTATTAATTGTTTTAGCCTTAGCAGGTGACTCTACAATTACTAGCGATTTGCCCATAGTTGCCTATTTCTAACCTAGTTTTTTAAATGTGTTTAGCCGACTCATGCGGCGCGAATATTTATAGGTATATCTACAAACACTAGTTCTTACAAGCTTTTAATACAAACTTTTCAGTATTTACTGAATAAACAAACAATTTCTGTTGTAAATTTAATCAAACCAGTGCTTTTTGAATAATTGATGTGGAATATATAGAATAGAAACAAAAATGCCAACCTTATTGGTTGGCATTTTCTATGCTTTATTAATTTTAAACCTTAGGCTCGTCTAAAATCGACATCACGGTATATTGAGTTTTCACCCCACCAGGGGTCACAAATTCGATGTATAAAAAGCCAGAATCAACATCATTTGGCTCAGCCTCTTTTGTAATATTTACTGAAACAGAGATAGGCACTTGTTGAGCAGTATTCACAACGGTGTAATCTGTTAACCCTCTTAACACACCATTGTCGGCAGTGACAGTAACTTTAGTACCTGCAGGCAATGGATTATTATGAATATCACTGAAGAAGATAGTCACTGAAATCGCGCTGTAAGGTGTGGAATTGCTAATATCAATAAGGTTTATGTCACACATACCCGCCATATCGGAAGCTTCTAAGCTAATACCATCACTTAAACTACAGTCATCTAAAGCCGTTACAGCTCTAATGTAAGGTGTACTTCCAGACATCACTAACTCTGAACGATCGCGTACATTTACTGTTTCACGCGTACATGCATTTGCAGCAAGCGCCTCGTCACTACATAACAAGCCATTGTAAATGCCATCGCCGGAATCAAACTGACCATTATTTAGTGCACCAGAGCGCTCCACATACCACTCATCCTCACCGCCATTAGAATTTACGGGGTTCGCAGGTGCGGGTAAATTTCCGTCAAAAATACCGTTTTCATTAAAATCTATAAAGGCTTCAGGTAAATCTTGTAATGTAGAATCAAACTCGTTTTGATTAAATTCACCGTTAGCAGATACATCGTTAAATGATTCTTCACCCACTGAGTATGCTAACAAGCTTACACGACCACCTAATGGATAATCTATTGGCGCATTACTTGGCGCATCCGCAAGTGATATCGGGTTACCACTACTATCAAGATAGGTAAGTAGATTGCCGTTTGTGTCTAGTTGTGACTCTCTGATACCTAATGTACAAGGTGCTGCTTGACCAAAAAAACGGTCACACTTATCAGCCACAGAGTTTTTATAAATGCTGTAATGATAAGGAATTGGGTTTTGGCTACGCCACTGCGCTTTACACACACCATCTATGGTGCGGCAAAGTAATAAAGGTGTAAATTGTTGATCATCTATTGTGCCTACTGCACCACCTTCGCTGGCTATATAAATTGCCGTGTTATCAGGAACAAAATTATTAAAGTGATCGGCTGCAAATACAGTTAAGTCTGTTGTCACCCCGGCTTCATTTAATGACTCGGTATTAAATGTTTGCACTGCAAGCGTAAAACTGTCTTGATCTGGCACACCTGTGGTAATGGTTATGTCATTTGACACAATAGAAATCACATTATTTTGTGATGCGTCGCCAGCCTCAACTTGATGTGATGCAATAACAGATAAAACTCCTGCGGCTCTTCCTGAGCGGACATTTACAGTCACTAAACCTTCATTATTGGTAAACTGAAATGCACTGTCTAGCAACGCGCCGCCGGGGTTTTGCGAAAGAGCAAAATCAATTTGCTTTTGACCAACAGGGTTACCATTAATATCTAAAAGTTTAAAGGTAAGCTCTGAATTTTCAGTAAGAGTCTGACCGCCAGCTCCTTTAATAGCTAACACTTGATTGGTCACACCCATAAACGCGATTGAACCCGTTTGAGCGGCAGCTACATTAATATTAATTGTTTTAGTAGCAACGTTGCCACCGGTAACCACGGTTGCTGTAATCGTATCTATACCATTACAACCATCCGCTTTATAAGTTGCGCTTGCCGTGCCGCCAATGCTAGTTACCACACTATCGATAGTGGCTCTAGGAGTAGATTCTTCAGCACATGCCGAGGTAAATTGTACTTCAAGTGGAGTGGTGAATAAGTTATTGCTGCCATCTACAATCTGAGCGGTAATAATAGTAGTAGAACCTGCAGACAACACATCACCAGTTGCAATACCCGCGCTTAAATTTACATTAACTTGAACAGCGTTAATTTCAAATAAAGCACTCGCAACGCCGCCCTGAGCGGTTAACTCAACTTGGCCAACACCTGAGCTACTGCCAGGCAATAAATTCAAAATAGCAACACCAAACGCATCCGTTTTAGCCGTTAAGCTTTCAGGTAATAAAATACCTAGCGTTGTTGTCGCTTGAACCAGTACATTACTTGCTGGCGTATTACTGCCAGGTTTGGTGATTTTTGCGTATACAATAGCTTGTTGCCCAAGTAAATTACTATTTTGAGAACAGTCAGATGGATCAAGCTCTATAGAATCTCTGTCTATATTTAACCAGCTATCAGGGCAGTTTTGTAAAATTTTAATGTCAATATTTGCGGTTGAGTCATTCGATTGAGGCTCATCACCTGCCGTGTAAAAGCCAAGTTTACTTGTTGCGTCTTCGTAGCTAGCAACAATGGTTCCTGCTCCTTCAACACTACCCGCGCTAAGCTCGATAGTTGCAACACCGCTGGAATTTGTTAAAGCGCTACCTGTAGCCGGTATAAAAGAACCCAGTGTTGTGGTAAAGCTTACCTCTTGACGCACAACAGGTTGACCATCACTTCCGGTTACCGTTGCAACCACCTCTAGCGGGTTATCGGCAGTAACAATTCTATCTTCAAAATCAAGTTCAACTTGAATTGCTTGTTCGATAGCGTCTCCACCGGTGCCTCCAGTATCACCGCCAACGGTTCCACTTTCTTTTTCCAGTGAGCCACCACCGCCACAGGCGATGAGTAATGTGCTGAGCCATATAATGCTGAGCAAACGAGTTAAAGGCATAGGTTTCTCCGTTGCGCTATTACTAAGTTAAACTTATCTACTTAATGTTAACCTATAACTTAGTCTAAAATCTCAGTTTTTTACTCCTTTTTTTGATAAAAATTTTTAAAAAGTTGACGTTTTTTCTGTAAAAAAAATTACATGCTGTTAGTCTATGCCAAATTTATAAAAAATAGATTGGAAATATGTCTAAAATCCGTTCAATGAGTTTAACTACTCGCATCATGATTGGTATGGTGCTTGGTGTTGCAGTAGGCTTTATATTTCAGGCTATATTAGCTGGTGAAGACGATTACCTAATCCCTCTTGGGTTATTCTCTTTGCCAATTAAAGCCTTTTTTGTTGATGGCCTTTTTCATGTAGGTGGGCAAATATTTATAGCCAGTTTGAAAATGCTGGTTGTGCCTTTAGTATTTGTATCACTGGTATGTGGTACCTGCAGTTTAAGCGATCCTAAAAAACTAGGTCGTTTAGGCGGTAAATCAATTGGTTTATACTTAGTTACAACGGCAATAGCGATTACAGTGGCAATTACACTCGCGTTACTATTTAACCCAGGTGAAGGCATTGGGTTACCTTCTCAAGCAAGCTATGATGCCAAAGAAGCGCCTACTTTAGCTCGCGTAATTATTGATATGTTCCCTACCAACCCTTTTGAAGCAATGGCAAAGGGCAACATGTTACAAGTAATTGTATTTGCTTTGTTATTCGGTATTGCAATGGCACTTAGCGGAAAAGCAGGTAAACGTGTCGCTACTGTATTTGAAGACTTAAACACGGTTATCTTAAAACTAGTTACTTTGTTAATGAATATTGCCCCTTACGGCGTATTCTTCTTAATGGCTAAGTTATTTACTACTATCGAGCTTAACTTAATTGTAAGCTTAGCTAAGTACTTTGGCGTCGTTGTTTTAGCCCTGTTATTGCATGCATTCGTAAACTACACCCTACTGCTAAAAATACTTACAGGCCTAAACCCGCTCACTTTCTTAGCTAAAATGAAGCACACCTGTTTATTTGCTTTTAGCACCTCAAGTTCAAGCGCAACTATGCCTATCACACTTGAAACTGCAACTAAGAAGCTAGGCGCTAATAACTCAGTGGCTTCATTTACTATTCCATTAGGCGCAACCATTAATATGGATGGCACTGCAATTATGCAAGGTGTCGCTACGGTATTTATTGCTCAAGTATTTAGTGTTGATTTAACTATTTCTGATTACTTAATGGTGATATTAACAGCAACGCTTGCCTCGGTTGGTACAGCGGGTGTTCCTGGTGTTGGCTTAATTATGCTGGCTATGGTACTAAACCAAGTAGGCCTACCGGTTGAAGGCATCGCAATTATAATAGGTGTTGATAGACTACTTGATATGACCCGCACCGCAGTAAATGTAACAGGTGACTGTATGGTAACCTGTGTAGTTGCTAAAAGTGAGGGTGAATTAGATGAAAGTATCTTTAACGACCCTAATGCAGCTAAAGACTTAGAAGACTATCACAAGTCAATTGACTAACCGCTTCTCTTGTTAGTTATAAAAAAAGCCTTGCTACTTTAAGTAACAAGGCTTTTTTATTGAGTTTTGTTATTAGGGATTTAACGCCTTAAATTTTGACATTAAACTTACACCTGCTTTATTCACTCCATGGCTAAGCCCTATTGCAAGCTTATCACTTAAACCTTTTTTAATTTTGTATTGCACTTTATAAATTTGATGCTGATGTTGCTGCTCTAACAATGCATCATCACTGGTTTTAATAGTATCAACCAACCCTTTTTCAATCGCTTGGGTTGCAAACCAATGTTCACCCGTTGCCACTAAATCCATATTTAAACTTGGGCGCTGTGTGCTTACAAACGTTTTAAACAACACATGAGTTTGCTCTATCTCTTCACGAAACTTTTCACGGGCTTTATCGGTATTTTCACCAAATAACGTTAGCGTACGTTTAAATTCGCCCGCCGTAATTTGTTCAAAATCAACATCGTTCTTCTTCAATATTTTATTAAAGTTTGGAATTTGTGCAATAACACCAATAGAGCCAACAATTGCGAACGGCGCTGCAATGATATGATCAGCCACACAAGCCATCATGTAGCCACCACTGGCAGCGACTTTGTCTATTGATACAGTCAACTCAATACCAGCTGATTTAAAGCGTTGTAATTGTGATGCAGCTAAACCATAGCCATGTACCACGCCGCCACCACTTTCAAGACGAACTAACACTTTGTCCTTTTCAGGGTCCGCGATTGAAATAATCGCAGTCACTTCTTCGCGTAAACTCTCTACTTCATGTGCATCCATGCTGCCGTTAAAGTCAATAACATAGAGTCGTGATTTAGGCTCTTCTTTTTCAGCTTTTTTTTGCTCTATTTTTTGTTGCTTTTGATAGGCTTTTAGCTCTTTTTTACCTAGCGTATTATTTAAAAAGCTTTCTTTTATATTAGTAAGCTGCTCTGATAAGTCATCTATTTCTATCTCACCTTTTTTTGCTTTTGGCTTAACAGCCGAGCTTACAATTAAGGTCAAAATGACAGCGATAGCAATAACAAAGGTAATGGTTTTAGCAAAAAACAAACCGTACTCGTATAAAAATTCCAACTGTGTTCTCCGTTTATAAATTTCAGTCAATTTAGCATGCTTTAAAATAAAAAAAAGCCACTATACAGTGGCTTTTAGTACTTAATTGAGTGGTTGATTATTAATTCGTCACAACCTCAGTGTTTTGCACCATTAAAAGGCGCCCTCTTGAAGCTAGGTAAGTAGCAACCTGCAATTGCATTTCAGCATTCGCAGCTGCACTACCCGCAACTGTAGACGACTCACCTTCATCTTGTGCTGGCGTTAATATTGACCCATGATGGCCGGTATTAAATTTAACTAAATAGCTAGAGCCCATTTCTGTTGGCGCTTGAGTGGTACTCACCGTGTCTAACCCCATAAAGTTAGCCAAAGGGACAGTACCTGCAATTGGATTGTTAGCAGTCATTGGCGGAATAACTTGGTCTGGCTTGTTATTATCTGTGCCATCACCAACAACAACATTCATATACACGGGTGTTTCAAGAGCTTTAACCGTTGCTGCATAGTTAGTCGGGTCGCCACTATCTAATGCGGTTTGAGCTGCAAATACAAACTGCGTCATCACGCTTTTGATATTAGCAAGTTTGTCAGTTTCGCCAGCCATGGTAAGTGCCGTTGCAAACTCAGTAAAGCCACAGCTTAAGAAGTCCTGCATGTCTGGTAACAAGGCGCCACAGTTCGATAACGCACCAGCATTTAAGAATGCATTAAACTCGTCAGCTTCAGCAGTTCCAGCTTTAGCAAGGACAGAGCCTTGAATAAATGGACCAAACGCTGCTGATTCTAGTAAGAAGCTTGCAATACCGCCACCACCACTTGCTAATGCTACAGCGTTAACCTTAAATAATGGGTCTACTTGGTCGGCCAATGGGCTATTAGCTTGTGCAATAAACGCAGGCGCTACAATTGATCCCAGAGAGTGTCCAATGTAAGACACATCTTGTGAATTCATTGCGCTATCACCGCTGAAGTTTAGACCTAAACGTAAACCAAGTAAGTCAGCACTTGACTGGCGTAGGCTATCTCTAGCTACTAATAATGAGCTCAAGTTCATGTAACTAAGTACAGAGCCTTTTCCCGAAGTTGCGTTAAAGTCATCGTTACCGTCTAAATCAACGTCTACACCACGCTCGCCATGACGAGGATGATCAATTGCAACTGTGGCAAACCCTTGCAGTGAAAGCTGCGCTGTTAGTGTTAACATGCTTTCTTTTTGTGTGGTTATACCGTGTTGCATAATCACTACTGGCCAACCACCTGCTGGCATAGCAGTAAATGGCTCTAAACCTAAACCTGTACGGTATGCATTAACAACCGGTAAAATCGGCTTAGTAATTTGCACTGGCACATTAGCCATACTTTGCACTTTAGGAAGTGAGTTATATTTAGTTAAGTGTTTAGTGCTATCAAGCCCTAAATCACGAAGCTGTCCATCACTTAAAGCAGCACACATTGCATCGTTAGTGCTAATAGGATCGGTTGGGAACGCTTCACCAGCTTGCGCTTTATAGCCTAAAATAGCGACAGCACTATCACACATACCTTGCCAGTAAGTATCGTTTAAATCACTGATCTCTTTACCTTCAGGCGTGCCTAAATACATAGGTAATTGAATGCTGCCTTTTTGATATTGTGCCGCCTGAAATACGTTGGGGACTGCTCTACCTAAGTCCTCAAAGATATCCTGTACGTTTTGCATGGGCTGTGTTGGGATTTGCAACGCAGGGGTTGGAATTGTTGGCTCTGTTAAGCTTGCTGCTAAAACCTTTTTTATCGTACCAAGCACTGCTCCTGCTGATTGCATTGTCATGGCAGCCGAGTAAATAATATCGTCTTTAGTAATATCGCCAGAGCTTACCACTACGTTTTCGTAGCTATTAACAGCTCCTTGCAGCGCAAGTTGTGATGGCGTTACTAAAGGCGCTTCTTGTTTAACAGTGGCATACGTTGAAGATGGTTCAATTGAGCGCCCTTCTGAATCTTTCAGTCCAGTCGTTAACACATTAATGTATGAACTACCGGCCTTAAATGGCTTAAGTGGAATAATAGCAACCGCGTCTCCAGAGCCTTGTGTAACAAAATCAACACCAAAGGTCAGTTCACCTACTAGTTTACATGCTGTACCAGCTGGTGCTTGCGAGCATTCGGCATCTGTTAGGCTTGCACCCATGATCACTTCAAAAATACGTACTGAGCCTGGTGAAGCTGCAGACGATTCATCTAGACTAATGCCCGGTGGAAACGTTAAATCTATTTTAAAAGGAACTTGCGTAGACCAGCCATCAAGTGCCCCTAGTGCAAGTTGCGGATCTGCATATTCAGCTCGAGAGATAGAAACATTCTCGTCATTTAATTCCCCAGGAATATTGAGTGTGCCATCAAGCGTACCGCTCATTAATAAATCATTAGGAACCGAAATTACACCATTTGCAGGGTCAAACTTTACCGTAGCTTTTGGAATAACTGTAACCGAATCGTTTTTAACATCTTCTAACGTTTCTCCGCCGCCACAGCCTGCTAATGCAGCTGCAACTGAGAGCGAGAGTAGCATTTTTTTCATAGTGTTCTCCGCACAAATCTTATTTTTATAGTGTGTTTATAGTCAGTGTAATTAAGTTAAAATAATGTAGCTAGTATATTAATGAGACATTAGACCAGTTAAACTTAACGTAAACTTTCTAGTTTCGCCACCTAAATTTGTAATAAATTCGATTACTTGTCGATTTGCTATGTTAAAATCAAAAAAAATTTAAACATTGGTACTTTTATGCATACCTATCAAGCAACTGAAAACGCACTTAAAGACAAAGTAATTTTGATCACAGGCGCAGGTGATGGTATCGGCCGTGTCGCAGCTATTACCTATGCTAAACATGGTGCAACCGTTATTTTATTAGGAAAAACAACTAATAAACTAGAATGTGTGTATGACGAAATAGTCAATGCAGGCTACCCACAGCCAGCGATTGTGCCTATGGACTTAAAAGGTGCAACTAAGCAGAACTATCGTGATTTAGCCGCAACGATCGAAAGTCAATTTGGCCGCCTTGATGGACTATTAAATAACGCGGGTATTTTAGGTACTTTAGGGCCGTTAGAGCATTTTTGTTCATCAACATTCGAAAACGTCATGAAAGTAAACGTCACCGCACAAGCGATGATCACTAAAGCGCTATTCCCTGTTATGCGTAAATCAAAAAGTGCCTCAGTGGTATTTACCTCATCGGGTGTCGGTCGTAAAGGAAGAGAGTTTTGGGGACCTTATGCAATTTCTAAATTTGCAGTAGAAGGTATGATGCAAACATGGGCGTGTGAAGTTGAAAAAACGCCAATCCGTGTTAACTGTATTAACCCAGGCGCAACCCGTACATCAATGCGTGCAAGTGCATTCCCAGGTGAAGATCGTGATTTACTCGCAACACCTGAAGATTTAATGCCAACTTACCTGTATTTAATGAGTGATGACTCAAAAGATATCAATGGCCAATCGTTAGACGCACAAGCTAAAAAGTAATATTTAGTTTTAAACATAAAAAAGCCGCTATAAAAAGCGGCTTTATTATTTTATTAGTAGCTAATAGCATATTTACTTACGTTTAGTCGGTTTTACACGTTGATTGTGCTTTTTAACCGCCTTGCGAATTTGGTTTATTTTAGCGCGCTTGTCTTTACGCTTTTCAGGAATAACAGACAGCTTAGTTTGTGTTTCTTTGCCAAGCTTTACTGTTTTACGTAAATAGTTAACCGTATCTAAATCATACTCAATCCAGCCACCTTGCGGTACACGCTTATCAAGCTCTAATTTACCGTAACGAATACGAATAAGACGTGATACTTCCACATCTTGTGATTGCCATAAACGACGCACTTCACGGTTACGACCTTCGTTAAGCGTTACATTATACCAACGATTAATACCTTCACCGCCCATAGGCTTGATACCAGTGAACTTTGCGGGGCCATCTTCAAGTTCTACGCCACGCAGTAAGTTTTTTATTGTTTCGTTAGTGACTTCACCAAATACACGTGCTGAATATTCGCGTTCAACTTCATAGCTTGGGTGCATTAAGCGGTTTGCCAATTCACCGTCATTAGTAAACAGCATTAGACCTGAGGTATTAACGTCTAATCGGCCTACTGCTATCCAGCGATCGCCATCAATACGAGGTAAGCGGTCAAAAACGGTTCTACGGCCTTCAGGGTCTTTACGCGTACTTAACTCACCCTCTGGTTTGTTATACATAATTACACGACAAATTCTGTCTGCTTTTTCCTCTATTTTAACGGTATGGCCGTCAACACGAATTAAATCGGTTTCTTCAACCCTGTCGCCTAACTTAGCTACTTTACCATTTACACTCACACGATTTGCATCAATGTATTTTTCCATTTCACGGCGTGAGCCTACACCTGCACGGGCTAGGACTTTTTGTAACTTTTCACCTTGTATACTCATTCGGATGGTTCTCTCACAGAAGGATCACTTAATAACTGGGTAATTTTACTTTGCTGTTGCTCTGGCAATGCGGGTAAATCATGAAGTCCCGTTATCGAAAAATAATCTAAAAATTGTTTAGTCGTTGCATAAAGTGCCGGTTTACCAGGTACTTCTTTATGCCCAACTACTTTAATCCACTCTCTTTCAAGCAGAGTTTTAATAATATTTGAGCCAGTTGCTACACCCCGAACTTGCTCAATTTCACCACGGGTAATGGGTTGCTTGTATGCAATTAACGACAGGGTTTCGAGTAAAGCTCTCGAGTATTTAGGGGCACGTTCTTGCCATAAATTACTCAACCATGGGCTTAAACTACTGCACGCTTGAAAACGATAGCCACTGCCTACCTCAACTAAACGTATTCCACGCGTCTGATAGTGAACTTGAATGGCCTCTACAGCATCATTAATGCGCGCCATAGAAATTGCTAAGTCGTTTAAAACCGTGTCCTTAAGATGACGTTTTGATACGGGCTTGCCTGCCACAAAAATCGCCGCTTCAATGATTTCAATTAATTGTTCATCACTAATTCGCCGACCAACCATAATCACTCTAAAGTTAATAAACACACACAGCCATCTATTATGACAGAACAACGGCAAACTAGGAAAACATATTAATAAAATAACATTTTATAGGTATAAAAAAGCCAGTGAAAAACACTGGCTTGGTATCAAGTGTATTTAATAATGTAATTTAGCTATTTTTTAAATTGCTCAAGTGCATCGTCCTCTGCAACAGAATCACCATGCTTTTGGATATAGCTATCAAACTCTTTTTTACTTACTCGTTTATCTTTATTGCTGTCCATGTAACCAAAATGATTTGAAATATCATCATCGTCAGCTTCAGAAACTGAAATAAAACCGTTGCTATCATTATCTAAGCTTTTAAAGTCATTTTCTATTTTATCAAACTTCGCAATATCAGCCTTAAATGCAGACTCACTCACTTCACTATCTGTAGCAACTTTCCCAGCATTTAGCTGCATATAAGCGTCATATTCATTACGGCTTATTTGATTATCCATATTAGTATCTATATTCGAAAAGTGCTGCCAAATACTATCATCGTCGGCTTCTATTTTAGAAATAAAGCCATCGCCATCGTTATCTAAGCTTGCAAAATCACTGTCGATTTTTTCTAAACCTTGATTAGAAGAACAAGCTGCTAAACTCAATGCGGCTAAAACAGTAGAAACTATCGTTAATTTTTTCATCAGACGTATCCTTGTATTAATAAATTTCAATTCTAGTAATACAAATACGATGCCAAAAAAAATAAACTATTAAAATCAAACAATTAACCAAAAACAACTTCTATTGCGATATTCAATAATGCAATTTTTGCAAGCTACTCTGGTAATTTTTGCAAAAAAAAGCTCGGTAAGAACCGAGCTATTTATATCTAAAACGGTAATTTAGATTGCAGCGTTTTGGTAACGCTTAACAAAATCAGTAACGCTTTGGCCATTACACTTTAATGAATTTAAGTTACCAATTTGCTTACGTACTGGTTGTAGGCCTTGCTTTAATGCAGTCATACATAACTGTGTTTCTTGGTGTGAATCTTTTGCAAATACTTCTACTTTAGACACAACTGATTGCGTTGCTTCTTCTTTTTTTGCAATGTCATGGATGTCTTGACCGTTACATAGGATACTTTTTGAATAACGTGATAAATATACACCGTGCTTTGCTGCCATTTTACGAGCAGCCGAAAACCCCTCATTGGCGCTTACTACACATAAGTTAGACTCTAATTTGTTGTCTTGGCTGTAATACGTATTGCTTTGCGCAGTAGCAGTTACAGAAACAAAAAGAGAGGCGGCTAAAAGTAATTGAGTTTTCATTAGGAGGTCCTATTTGAACGAGTTAAACATACGATTTTTGCGCACTATATAGACAAGTTTTAACATATAAATTGAATATTTTATTTATTTTATTGTTTAATATTGCATTTACAATGTTTAAACATTAAGCAAAAATTGTTCAACATTTGTGCAGCTATTTTCTCGTTTCAGTCATGTTATGTCGCTCCAAATACTGATACAATTTGGCCAACAATGAAAATAAATTTGAAGGTAAACTTTATGAAAGTGATTTCTTTTAATATCAATGGTCTGCGTGCTCGCCTACATCAGTTACAAGCTATTATTGATAAACACCAGCCAGATATTATTGGTCTTCAAGAGATCAAAGTGCACGATGAAGCGTTTCCGCTAGAAGATGTACAAAAAATGGGTTATCACGTTTATTTTCATGGACAAAAAGCGCATTACGGTGTGGCAATGTTATGCAAAAAAGAGCCTAAGTCGGTATTAAAAGGCTTTTCCACCGACACAGATGAGTCGCAAAAGCGAATGATCAGCGTTACCGTAGAGCAAGAAAATGGCCGTGACCTACATGTTATGAATGGCTACTTCCCGCAAGGCGATAACATCAATCACGAAACTAAATTCCCTTATAAACGTCAATTTTATCAAGACTTAATGACTCACCTAAATAGTCATTACACGCCTGATCAAGATGTAATTGTAATGGGCGATATTAATATCTCTCCAACCGATTTAGATATTGGTATTGGTGAGGTAAACGCAAAACGCTGGTTAAAAACCGGAAAATGTTCATTTCAACCCGTTGAGCGTGAATGGCTAGCAACGTTATTAAACTGGGGCTTTAAAGACACCTTTAGAGAGCAAAACCCAGAAACTAACGATCAATACTCGTGGTTTGACTACCGCTCTAAGGGTTTTGTTGATAATCGTGGACTAAGGATTGATGTGGTTCTGGCAACGCATGACTTAGCAGCTCGCTGTATCGACACCGGTATAGATTACGAATTACGTGCTATCGACAAGCCTTCAGATCATGCCCCTATTTGGTCTGAGTTTAATTAACGATTATGCTAAGCGTGCAATTACAGGCATTACTGTGGATTGGTGTTAT
This sequence comes from Pseudoalteromonas sp. S4741, assembly GCF_005886135.1. Classification (NCBI taxonomy): domain Bacteria; kingdom Pseudomonadati; phylum Pseudomonadota; class Gammaproteobacteria; order Alteromonadales; family Pseudoalteromonadaceae; genus Pseudoalteromonas; species Pseudoalteromonas sp. S4741. The sequence goes on from NZ_PNCN01000051.1 coordinate 15,843, forward strand.
TGTTATTGGCTTTTTAAGTGTTAATAAATCAACATACGCCAATTTATTTAATACGCCAGCAAGGCAAACCGGTGTGTTTGCCTGCGCGCTGGTGCTCGCTTTACTATGGCGTATAAAAGCCGGTATTTTACCTGGTCTTGATCTTCATATATTGGGCATTACTGCTGTTACGCTGATTTTAGGCTGGCGTCTGGCTATTTTAAGTTGTGTATTAGCAACAGCCCTGCTAACTGCTTTTGGACAAATAGCATTCGAGCTGATTGCGGTAAAATTACTAATAAGTGCGTTTATTCCAGTATTATTAAGCTACTTTGTATTTATGCTTTGTTACCACTACTTAGCGCGGCACTTTTTTATCTATATATTTGTTTGTAGCTTTTTAACGGCTGGTGTCGTTGCTTGCGTTAACATTATACTCGGGGGTGTTTTTTATTACGCAATTGGCGAATATAATTGGCATCAGCTAACAGAAAACTACATTTATCTCAGTCCTATTTTAGCGTTTCCTGAAGCAATGCTAAACGGTATGGCAATAACTGTTATGATCACCTATCGCCCGCACTGGGTAAAAACTTTTTTTGATAAGGACTATTTAGGCTCATGAGTCTTCATTACCATTGCCCTATTTGCAAACTTCCATTGGCACTTAATGAAAAAACATTACGCTGTGATAATAACCACAGCTTTGATTTTGCCAAAGAAGGCTATGTAAACTTACTCCCCGTGCAAAATAAAAACTCTAAACAGCCCGGTGACTCTTTAGAAATGGTACAAGCAAGGCGTTCTTTTTTAGAGCAAGGCCATTATGCATTTTTACAGACGGCCTTAGCTAATTTAGTCAAACCGCTCAATGCAAATATAGTGATTGATTTAGGGTGTGGCGAGGGGTTTTACACCCATGCTATAGCAAATAACACGCAAGCTACTGTGTATGGTGTTGATATATCTAAGTCGGCGGTAAAATACGCAGCAAAACGATACAAACAATGTCAATTTAGCGTGGCATCAATAAGCCACGCGCCCTTTAATGATCACCTTGCTGATGTGTTAATTAGCGTGTTTGCCCCTTTGTTCGACGATGAACTTTCTCGCCTTGTGAAAGAGGATGGCTGTTTAGTGGTGGCAAGCCCTGGGCCTATGCACCTCAAAGAGTTGAAAAAATATATCTATAATACGGTAAATGAACATACTGAAGTTGCTACGCCAACAGGCTTTAACCAATCATCGCAACAGCTCATTACAGAGCAAGTGTCACTCACATTTAGCGACGTAAGAAATTTAATAATGATGACACCCTTTGCATGGAAGTTCAGACCCGAGCATTGGCAGGCACTTGAACAAAAACAGCATCATAAGGTTACCTTGTCATTTTATATTAGCCAGTTTGTTAAAACTGCTCTTTAGTAAAGGTTTTATCCATTTTATCAAACATGTCTTTTAACAATTCAGCAAGCTCCAAATAGCGGGGCTTGTTTTTCCCCATTTGTGCGTCGTAACCGTTGGCGACCATTTTTGCAAACAACTCGTTGTACCATTGCAGCATAGCGGGTTCTAATTCTGTTTGCGCACGTTTACCTAGCCATAAAAGTCCTTGTAACGGCAAGGAGATAAAAAATAGACTACTGGCAATAGCTTGAGGTAAAAAATCAGAGCCTAAATAATTAAGCTGAAAAAACAAAGTTAGCATGGCTAAAATAGGCATTACTGTAATCGCAAGCTCGGTTGCTCTGATCACTTTAAACTCGGCAAATAATGGCGCGACCTCTTTACGCATAGGCCATGTTTTAGCATAAGCGCGCCCTAATTGAACTTGTGATATCACACTTTTTTGCATTATAAATCCTCACAATCACGGCATTTAACACTTGTAAAAGCATCTTGCTTATAAAAGTGTAACACAACTCTAACTTTATCGGTAAAAATGCTTAATTTCATTAGTAAAACTCACAAAAAGCATAAATTATCGAAAGAATTCCACAAAGCCTCTTTTAATAAAGTCAACTACACTTTAGTCTATACCCATTTAAGCCTACAATGCTTATATATCAACCAAGTGTACTGATTAATATTTAAATGGAAAATGATTCTATGCCAACTCTGCCAAAAAAACCAAACCATGTTTTGGTACTTAATTGTGGAAGCTCAAGTTTAAAGTTTGCAATTATTGATGCAAACACAGGAAAAGACATTATTTCAGGTTTAGCTGAGCGCCTAGGTGCAGATGCTCCCTCAATAAAATATAAATTTAAGGGAGAAAAGACCACCATTAAACTTGCTGCTAATCAGGCACACGCGCATGCCATTGATACGCTGGTTGATTTAATAAAAGATCACAATCTTGATGAGCAACTAGTTGCTGTTGGTCATCGTGTTGTGCATGGTGGTGAGCATTTTACCCAATCAGTATTAATTGATGAACGCGTTACTGCAGGTATCACGCAAGCAGCCACGCTAGCACCTTTGCATGGCCACGCTAACTTGCTGGGTATTTCATCAGCGCAAGCATCATTTAAAAACTTACCGCAAGTAGCCGTGTTCGATACAGCATTTCATCAAACAATGGATGAAGTCGCTTATCTTTATGCCCTTCCTTATCAGCTTTATAAAGACTTTGGTGTTAGGCGCTATGGTTTTCATGGCACCAGCCATTTATATGTGGCAGGACAAACTGCGAAGTTGTTGGCACTTCCTATTGAAAACAGTAACTTTATTAGCGCCCACTTAGGAAACGGCTGTTCAGTGTGTGCGATTAAAAATGGCAAAAGTGTTGATACCAGTATGGGGTTAACCCCGCTTGAAGGGCTTGTTATGGGTACGCGCTGTGGTGACATTGATCCGGGCCTATTTAACTTTTTAACCACGCAACTCGATTACACTGCTCAGCAAATTGATGACTTACTCAATCAAAAAAGTGGTTTATTAGGCATAAGCGAGTTGTCTAACGATTGTCGCACCATAGAAGAAGCCGCTATTGCAGGCAACCAGCAAGCTATGCTGGCTCTTAATATGTTTTGTTACCGCCTCGCAAAACAAATAGCCGCTTACATGGTCCCGCTGCAACAGCTAGACGCAGTTATTTTTACCGGCGGTATTGGCGAAAATTCCGATATTATCCGTGATAAAGTACTTAAACAATTGGCCTTTTTAGGTATTAATTTAGACCCACAAGCAAACCTTGATGCACGTTTTGGCCAAGCTGGGTTAATTAGTACAGCTGATTCACGTAGCAAAGCGGTTGTTATGCCCACTAACGAAGAATGGGTGATCGCACTTGATGCCGCAAACATTACCAAGGAGTTATAATATGGCTCGTCGTATTATGTTGATCCCCGTTTCTACTGGGGTTGGTTTAACCTCAGTATCGGTGGGTTTGGTAAGGGCGCTGGAACAGAAAACTGTTAAAGTTAATTTTTTTAAACCTATAGCTCAACCACGCGCGGGTGAAACAGGCCCAGAAAAGTCAACACAAATTGTTACCCAAGGCTCACCTATTGATCCACCTACGTCATTTGCGCTGGATTACGCCGAGCAAATGATTGGCGATGGCAAAGGCGATGACCTGCTAGAAGAAATTGTAGAGCGTTTTCAAAGTAAAATTAACGATGATGAAGTGGCAATTATTGAAGGCATGGTGCCTACTCGTCGCCAACCGTATGCGGGGAGAGTAAATCGCGAAATCGCACAAACTTTAGGGGCGGATATCGTTTTTGTACTTACCCCTGGCAATTACAACATTACTCAAATTGAAGACCGACTAGAAATAGCCGCTGGTAACTATGGTGGTATTGACCACCCTCGCGTGCTTGGCTGTATTTTTAATAAAGTAAACGCCCCCCTTGATGAGGAAGGTCGTGCTCGCGCCGATTTAGTCGATACCTATAAGCCAGAAGCGCTTGATAACGAATTAAACCGCTTAGCTTCTTTACCTATTTTTAGAAAAAACCCGTTTATGTTACTCGGCGCTATTCCGTGGGATTTTGAACTGGTTGCCCCACGTGTTAAAGATTTAAGTGCCTATTTAAAAGCCACTATTATCAACGAAGGCGATATGGTACACCGCCGACTCAGACGAATTACATTTTGTGCCCGCACGGTATCCAATATTTTAAACTATTTTACGCCAGGTGCGTTATTGGTTACCCCTGGCGATCGCTCAGATATACTCGTTGCAGCTTGCTTATCGGCCATGAATGGCACAAAACTAGGTGCAATTTTACTTACCGGTGGTTTTGAGCCTGAGCCGCGTATTATGGCGCTATGTGAACAAGCTATGCAAACTGGCCTACCAATTTTGGCAACCGAGGGCGATACCTGGCGCACTTCTTTATTGCTGCATAACTTTAATCTAGAAGTGCCTAGCGACGATGAACAACGCATTGAAAAAGTAAAAGATCATAACGCTGCACATATCGATTCTGATTGGCTGGACACATTAGCAAAAAGTGTAGGAAAAACCCGCAAGTTATCCCCGCCGGCCTTTAGGTATTTATTAACCGATAAAGCACGTAAAGCGGATAAAACGATTGTACTGCCTGAGGGTAACGAGCCTAGAACCATTAAAGCCGCTGCTATTTGTGGCCAGCGCGGCATTGCTAAAACAATTTTACTTGGCGATCGCGATGAAATATTTCGAATCGCGGAGCAACAAGGGATTGAACTGAACGAGCATGTGACTGTAATAGAGCCAACCAGTATTATTAATGACTACGTAGCACCTATGGTCGAAATTCGTAAAAACAAAGGCTTAACTGACGTTATTGCAAAGGAACAACTGCAAGATAACGTGGTACTGGGCACCATGATGCTAGAGCAAGGAAAAGTAGATGAGCTGGTTTCAGGGGCAGTCAATACCACGGCTAATACCATTCGCCCGCCTTTACAGTTGATTAAAACCGCACCAGGTTCATCATTAGTCTCGTCGGTATTTTTTATGCTTTTGCCTGATCAAGTGCTTGTTTATGGTGACTGTGCTATTAATCCTGATCCTAATGCTGAACAACTAGCCGACATTGCAATTCAATCTGCCGATTCTGCTGCCGCATTTGGCATAGAACCTCGTGTAGCAATGATAAGTTACAGCACGGGTAATTCGGGCAGTGGCGCTGATGTAGAAAAAGTCCGCGAAGCAACAAAAATTGCCCAACAAAAGCGTCCTGATCTCATTATCGATGGGCCATTGCAATACGATGCGGCCATTATGGAAAGTGTAGCTATTAAAAAAGCGCCAGATAGCCCGGTTGCCGGTAAAGCAACCGTGTTTATTTTCCCTGATTTAAATACGGGTAATACCACCTACAAAGCAGTGCAACGAAGTGCTGATTTGACCAGTATTGGTCCTATGTTACAAGGCATGCGCAAACCTGTTAACGACTTAAGCCGTGGCGCATTAGTTGACGATATTGTGTATACCATTGCTTTAACAGCCATTCAGGCGGCGCAAGTAGAAGCGCTTAATTAAGGCCTGTAATTAACATGCCTTTTTTATAGCCTAGCCATTTTTTATTTAATAATCAAATGGTTAGGATATTTATACCTCACAACCCCCAAGCTTATCCACAGAAATTGTGGACAATTATTTTTTAGCTAATAAAAATATAGCACGGCCTAAACTTGAGCCTTTAATTTAGCTTCAATACTCTATACTATAAAGCTATTATTTTGCTGCTGGCGATACGTTTAATGTCAAAACAAACATTACAATTACACAGCACCGTGTTATCTATTCATAGTTTAGCCCTTGATGCTGACATACCGCCTGAGTTGTTAAAGCAACCGTTATTTTTTATCTCAAAAACGCATGATGAACTGTCAGTTGTTTGCCCTGTCGACTTTATTATTGATAGCCAAGACACTGAATCTAATTGGCAAGCACTGGAAGTAATAGGCCCTTTAGGGTTTTCGTTAACTGGCATTATGGCAAACCTGTCAGGCGTATTAGCCAGAGCCGGCGTGTCCATTTTTTCGATATCGACCTACGATACCGACTATATTTTAGTAAAAAAACAAACGGTCACCAAAGCAATTACAGCCCTTAAAGCCGATGGCTACAACGTGGTAACTCAATAAATAATGAAATCTGAAGACGTTAGCTATTTAACTAAAAATAAAATTCCCCGAAACGCGATACAAATCACGAGCCCATTCAGTGGTAAAGTAATGCCAATGGAAGAGCATCCACAACCCTTTTTTCGTTTTGGCACACTCGGCCCGGGTATTGTTGTTAGTTTATCGAGTCATAAAGTATTAGCGCCCTTCAATGGCACCTTACTGCAGGTAAAAAGTGCCGGTTGTGAATTTATTTTAAAAGCCAATAACGGCTTAAAAGTATTAATAAACCTAGCTGTTCCCGATTCACAAACACTTACGCATACTCATATTGCTCAGCTTAACGACAGCAAAATAACCAAAGGCCAACGCCTTGCTTATTTTGATTTACGTGAGCTCGACTCGCCTATTTTAGCCAGCCTTATAATTCTCAATGGCCATAATTTAGGCACTTTTCATTATTCTCACCCGCAAGTTAATGCCGGTGTAGATACCTTATTAACTATTATTAAAAAGAAGTAGATTTATGATCACTCTCTATGGCATTAGCAACTGCGATACAATTAAAAAAGCAAAAAAATACCTAAGCGATAACGACATCGCATTCACTTTCCATGACTACCGCAAAGACGGCGTAAATAACGACATGGTAAGCGACTTTGCAGAACATATTGATTGGGAACAATTGGTTAATAAACGTGGCACAACGTACAGAGCGCTTACTGATGAGCAAAAACAAAGCTTGACTAAACAAACCGCTATAGATTTACTCGTTGAACAACCGGCGATGATCAAACGTCCTATTCTTGTTAATAACGGGCAATATCACTTAGGCTTTAAAGCAGCACAATACGATGAGATTTTTAAATAATGACCCATCCAGTAATTACCCTAGCCCAAGCCTTAATTCAGCGAGAGTCGGTTACACCTGAAGATGCCGGGTGCCAACATATGATGAATGAACGTCTAAGCGCCATTGGCTTTGATATTGAATCGCTATTTTTTACCGATACCCTAAACACATGGGCACGTAAAGGGACCCAATCGCCCCATTTTTGTTTTGCCGGTCATACTGATGTGGTGCCCACTGGGCCTGAAAAAAACTGGCAGCACCCGCCTTTTGCAGGCCTAATTGAAGACGGCTTATTGCATGGCCGTGGCGCTGCCGACATGAAAGGCTCATTAGCAGCGATGATTGTGGCAACCGAACGCTTTGTGACTAAGCATCCAGATCACAAAGGTTCCATTTCGTTTTTAATTACCTCAGATGAAGAAGGCCCGTTTATTAACGGCACTACCCGCGTTATTGATACTTTAGAGAAGCGCGGTGAAAAAATAGACATGTGCCTTGTAGGTGAACCCTCTTCTCGCGATGTACTCGGTGATGTGGTTAAAAATGGCCGCCGTGGTTCACTCACGGGGTTTTTAACTATAAAAGGCGTGCAAGGTCATGTGGCCTATCCACATTTAGCACAAAACCCAATTCATTTAGCCACGCCAGCTTTAACCGAGTTAAGCCAAACTGTGTGGGATATGGGTAATGATTTTTTTCCAGCCACCAGCTTTCAAATCTCTAATATTAATGGCGGTACGGGCGCAGGCAATGTGATCCCTGGGGAACTAGAGGTACAATTTAATTTTAGATTTAGTACCGAAGTTACTCATCAACAACTACAACAAAAAGTAAATTCCATTTTACAAAAACACAATTTAAATTATGAACTCAATTGGATTGTGAATGGCTTGCCGTTTTTAACCGATCACGGCCCATTGGTTGATGCCACCGTAGCCGCCATTAAATCGGTAACGGGGTTAACCACTAACTTAGAAACAACAGGTGGCACCTCAGATGGTCGTTTTATCGCACAAACGGGTGCTAAAGTTATTGAATTAGGGCCACGTAATGCCACTATTCATAAAGTGGACGAGTGTGTTAGAACCGACGACCTAATCGCGCTGGCCGATATTTACGAACAAATATTAGAGCACCTGTTAACTTAATGACTGCAAATAAAGAACTCATACAATGCATCACTGGCCAAAGTGATGCACATTTAGTTGCCATACAAAATCACTCTTTGCATGCCGATATTGTAAATGACTTTATTGCACTGCAAACAGCGGCTGCATCAGCAGGCTTTGACTTATGTATTGCATCAAGTTTTCGGGATTTTAACCGTCAATCAGCTATTTGGAACGCTAAATTTTCCGCTAAGCGGCCGGTATTAAACAAAGCCCAGCAACACGTTGATATTAATTCGCTCAGTGATATTGATAAATGCATTGCCATTATGCTTTATTCTGCGCTACCGGGGGCGAGTCGCCATCATTTAGGGACTGATTTAGATATTTACGATAAAGGCGCAGTAAGTGACGATTATGTTTTGCAATTGAGCCCTAATGAATATCAGCAAGGTGGGCCTTTTGCTAAATTAAGCCAATGGCTAGACACTCATCTAGCAGAATTTGGGTTTTATCGACCTTACCAGTACGACTTGGGCGGGGTAGCTCCTGAGCTTTGGCATATTAGCCACATAGCGCAATCAGCACAGCTTATTCGCCACCTTACGCCAGAAGTGTTGCACGACTGCATTAAACACAGTGATTTATTAGGTAAAGACGCTATTTTAACCCACTTACCTGCATTGTATGAACGCTTTGTGATCAATGTAAGTCCACCAGCTAAGCAGTTTTAGTCTTTTTATTTGTAGTAAAAACCAATACCGCTAGTAAAATGATACTGCTGGGGAGCATAAATTGTACAGTTAATGTTTCAGATAAAAATACAGCCCCTGCAATAGCCGCCAAAACGGGTACGCATAACTGCACTATGGCTGCATGCGTGCTCTTTAATAGTGGCATAGCCACATACCAAATACTGTACCCTACGCCAGATGCGATGGCACCTGAGGCTATTGCAAGTAACGCTCCTTCGATACGTATATTTTTAAGCTGGCTCATTCCCACCACAATTAAAATAGGTAGCACTAATAAACTACGTATAAAATTAAAGGTAGTGGCTCTTAGCGGCGACATACACGCCTTGCCACGAATACTGTAAATTCCCCACGCAATGCCACTTATACTCATTAATAATGCAGCCATCAGCGGTGGTGCTGTCTGTGAGGGCAGCATTAAGTAAACAAATGCCGCAAACGCCACTATAAATGCAAGCCATTGCATAGCACTTAAACGCTCTTGTTTATATATGCCCCAGCCAATCATTGTAAATTGCACCGCCGAGAATAAAATAAGCGCTCCCATACCGGTATCAAGCTCGATATAAGCAACAGAAAAACACAGCGCATATATCAATAAGCTAGCACTGCTTCGCCAACTGCCAGTATCGTTAATAATAGGATTACTTAACTGCGCTTTTTTATTTAACTGCCTAGTGTAGAGCAGCATAATAATGGTCAAACACACTGCCCCACTCATTAACCTAATAACGGTAAAATTCCACGCATCAATGTAGCCTTGCGCCAACGCTAACCGACACAATAACGAGTTTGCAGTAAAAGCAACTAACGCGATAATGGTAAACAGTGTTGCTTTCAAATTAATTCCTAACGTATTGATAAATATGTACCGTATTTATATACCGACTAAATTAACGCCCAATGTTGTAAACGTTAACATGGTTATTTTTTAAATGATAAAGTTTTTGTTAAGGGTTTTTGTTCTATGTTTATACACTACGCTTTTTTACAATCTTTCACACTTGTATTTATTGGCAGTATGTTAACCTTACAGAATAAATAAGAAGGAGTGCGTGTGCGTCACATTTTAACTTTTAGTCTTTGCTTTATTGTAAGTGGTTGTAGCACCATTGGCTTTGACGATCTCTTTAATGATTACGCCACTAATACCACCCCTATTAGACAAGCCATTACGAATAATAATATTGAGAGTGCACGCTCCTTAATAAGCAAAAACAGCAAAACACACAGTAATTATTTACTGAGCCAATTAGAGCAAGGCCGCATCGCGGATTTAGCCAATAACCCCGATAACGCACAAGTTCATTTTGAAAATGTCTATCAACAAATGCAATCTAAGCGCCAAGCTGCAAAAATACAAGTAAGTGCTGGGCTTGAGCAAAGTAATGCGCTGTTAACCAACGACTCAGCTATTGGTTATACACCGCCCGCCTACGAAATGAGTATGTTGCATAGCTACAAAGCGCTCAATTATGTTTATAAACATGATATTGAAAGCGCCTTAGTTGAAATACGCCGTGCTAATAAAGTACAAGTTGATGAACTATTAAATAATCAAAGCGAATTTGATAATGGCGTTGCCCAAGCACAGCAACACTACCCCGATATGGATAACTTAATTCGCTCGGTTAAAAATGGCTTTCAAAATGCGTACACGTTTTATTTATCGGGCTTGCTATATGAAACGGCAAAGCAAGGAGGTGATGCCTACATAGACTATAAAAAAGCGCTCGAAATACAACCTAACAATCCGTATTTACAACACGATGTACTGCGTCTTGCTAAGCAACAAGGTTTTGCTGATGACTTTAACCAATTTAAACGCCAGTTTGGCGAAGTTAACAGCTTAGAAAAAAACCAAGGTGAAGTGGTTATATTATTCGAACAAGGCCTGATACCAAAACAACACGAATTTAAATTACGATTACCCATTTATACTTCACAAGGAGACGCCCGCTTTTATAGTCTCGCCATGCCCATTTATATAAATAATGCTTATGAAAGCACCGTTAACAACGTCAAAATTAATGACCATGTATTATCACTAAGCCCGTTAGTACACTTAGAAGCACTGGCCGCTAAAACGTTAGAGCAGCAAGTTGCTGGGCGCGTATCGAGACAAATATTTCGCTTAGTGGCGAAAGAAAAGCTGCGCGCTGAGCTTGCCCGCAGTGGCGGTGATGTGGGGAATATTTTAGCAAACTTATATAATCTTGCATCTGAGCAAGCCGATACTCGCAGCTGGCTTACCTTACCCAATCAAATTAGTCTTGCCCGCAGTGCAGTGGCTGCAGGCGAACATACCTTAAATGTTGGCTCACAACCGCCAATAAATTTTACCGTTAGTAAGCAAAGGTTAACGTTAATCTACCTAACCTCTGTTAATAACTATTTTAACTCCCATGTAGTGCAACTTTAGGAGCCATCATGAAATACATACTCCCCATTATTGCGTTGTTTATGCTTAGTGCATGTAGCAGCCGACCTGTAACCTCAGGCATTGGAGTTGAACAAACTACCAACGCCTACAAAGAGCAGCTCAATGTTAACAATCCACAGTTAGCAAAAAAGCTATTAATTAGTGATGTAAAAACCCGTCAAACAAATAACTTAACCGACGTGGTAGTCACCTTGGCGAGTACCTATAAAAAGTCACAATATTTACAGTATCAATTTAACTGGTTTGATAAAGATGGCTTTGTAATTAAAGGCAACCACTCGCCGTGGCAAGCCCTCACATTATTTGGCTTTGCTAAAACTCAGCTTGCAGGACTCGCGCCTAGCCCTAATGCCGTTACTTTCTCTTTAGCTGTAAGAGAAGTGTCTACTGAAGCTCAAAAATTTAAAGATTAAAGGAAACCATGATGATCAATAAACAATTTAAATCACTCTCTGGCTATGCAATTTTAGGCTTAGCCGCACTCACACTAACCGGCTGTGCTAATAAAGCAGTCGTTAGTTATGGTGATGCCCAAGCCGTAGAAACCACAGATATAAACTTTGGCTCTACCGACCTACAAAAAGTAGCCTCGCAAATGACCGACTCACTGCTCAGTTCGCCAGTGGTTGGTACTATGACTGCCAATACACGCCCTGTGGTATTTGTTGAGCGTATTAAAAACAAGACCAGTGAACACATAGACACTGAGTCAATTACCGACTCAATTTCGACTCAATTACTTCGCAGTGGAAAATTTAGATTTGTTGATATGACCCGTGTAGAAGCGGTTCGTGAACAACTTACATTTCAAAATGAAGATGCACTGATCAATCCAAGCACTGCGGTGGCCTTTGGTAAACAAATTGGTGCGCAATATATGCTGTACGGTAATCTATCGAGCATTGTTAAATCCAATGCTGATAAAGCCGATGTGTACTACAAATTTACAATGCGCTTAATGGATATGCAAAGTGGCCTTGTTGAATGGGCTGACGAAACTGAAATTCGTAAAACCCGTGAAAAATCTACCTTTGGTTGGTAACTAACAGGAGCGAACCATGAAAACACTTAGCTTATTTTTATGCACTTTATTAATATTTAGCGCCCCCACTTTTGCCAAGTATGAACGCAATAAAGCCGTTCCTGTGCAGCAAGTACTATTTGGTAAAGTGAAGTCGGTGCGCAACATTACAGAGCAACAATTGGTTCACGATAAAAGTAACGGTTGGAAAACCTTTGGGGGTGCCCTATTAGGTGGTGTTATTGGTAACCAGTTTGGTGGTGGCAGCGGTCGCACAGTAGCGACGATTTTAGGATCAGTGATTGGTGGTAATGTTGCGCATAATCAGCAACAGACACAACGCTATGAAAACCTCCAATTAGTTGAACTACTAATACAAGTAGAAAGTGGTGAACAATTTATGGTGGTACAAGACAACGATCCCGCTATGCCTTTTCACCAAGGTGATAATGTGCGCCTTATTTATTTAACTAATAACACAGTCCGCGTAGATAGCGCTTATTAGAGTCTATTTATGTTTCGAGCTTAATTATTAAAGTTCCAACAAAAAACCTAACTTAGGTCGCTAAGTTAGGTTTTTTTTAATGTATTCACTTTTATTTATTAAGCGGGTTCTTTTGCCCAAAGCTGCTCGTTTTCATGCATTTCATATAAACCATGTGCACGGTTAATCAGTAAATTTGCAAAATCAGCTTGGGTTTTATCTCGCGCACCCCCGGTAATAATTTGATCGGCCTTTAACTGCCACTGCAGTGAAAAATAACGCATAGCATCGCGTGCATCTTTTGCTGCAGATGCTTCAGCGTGATCGGTTGGTAAACGACCGGTGATCACCCAGTAGCTTTTACCGTTTTGCGCTTTAAATTTCCAAAGCGCACATAAAGGCGCTAAAAAGCGACTTTCTTTTTCAAGCAATGTTTTGGGCATAATGCCTTTTTCAGCTAAATGCTTTTGCGCATTTTGAAAGCATTCGCGCTGCCATTGAATTTCTTGTTGCTGAAGTTCAGCTTGCTGCTCTGGTGTTAATGGTTTTTGTTCTTGTTGCTGCATTTTAATAACCTTTTTACTTCTTTGTTTACACTTTAAGGGCATAACAAATAAGGCGCAAGCATAAATAGCGTGCTTAACACCTTATTCGCAGCTGTTTGCTGGGTTTTTAAGCAAACCGATTATTTTATGTTGTGATCAAACGACCCCACATCACCGGGGAACACCACTGGCGATTCAACACCCTGTTTATTCACGCTAGCAACGCCAAAATAGTAGTTATCAATAACCACATTTTTAAGCGTAAACTCGCTTACATTATCAACCCATTGGCTGTATTGCCATTGTGGCTCACTCGTATAGCGCCAGTAAATTTTGTAACCGGCAATATTTTTATCTTCCGATGGTTGCCAAGAAAGTGTGGTACTGGCGCGTACGGCACCACTAATTTTCACTTCTTTCGGTGGCGCTGGTGCCCATGCCATTGACGCTAGGCTCACCGCATTCAATGACGTGAGTTTTGCGGCGTAATCAAAATCAACCCCATCGATGGTATCACCGTACACTATGCCATTTTCGGTGCGTAGGTCTTGATGTTGACGGTCGTAATGCTCGTTAGTTTCCATTATACGTACAGCCGCAAAGCCCGCATCATTAAATGGGCGATGATGCCCTCCTCGAGCAAATCGGTCGAGTCTGTATACCAGCATAGTGTCTAAATTTTCAATGTACTTATCGGCAATGGTGTCTATGTAACGCGCTAAATTACGACTCGCTGAGTCAACTTCGCCACCTGTAAAACGACGAGTACGCGCTTGCTCTTTGGTTTCAACCACTCGCGTCCCTTCTGAAAAAATGCGTGCAGTGGTGTTATCGGTTACGCCATTAATACCGGTAATATTACCAATCATGTCGTTATTTAAAACACCATGAACCTGCCAATTATTTTTTTGCGCATAAGCGGTTAAAATTTTACCGCCAAATAAACCTTGCTCTTCACCTGAGAGCGCCGCGTAAACAACCGAGCCATTAAATGTATATTTCGATAAAACACGCGCTGCCTCAATAACACCGGCAATCCCTGAAGCGTTATCGTTTGCACCTGGCGCATCGCTGGTAAAATCCATTACATCACTAACGCGCGAGTCTATATCACCCGACATCATCACCATACGATTAGGCTCAGTACTGCCGCGCTGAATCGCAATTATGTTAACCACTTCTACAGGGTTAGGAATGCGCTTTTCTCCCGAAATGGTTTGTTTTACCTCTATTATTTCTAAGCAGCCACCACATTGTGCCGAAATCGCTTCAAATTCTTTTTTAATCCAACGCCTTGCAGCGCCAATACCACGTGTATCAGACTTAGTCTCTGATAGCGTATGTCGCGTACCAAAACTCACCAGCGTTTGAATATCACTCTCAATACGCTGCGCCGAAATTTCTTGTGCAATTTTATGCAATGATGCTTGTTGTGTAGACTCGCCAGCAAAGCTTGTAAGCGTTACAGAGCATAATGATGTCAACACACCATACTTTATAAGTCGATTAACTAACTTTAAACCTAAATAAGACATCGCATTGTTATCCTCATAATGAATGCTACCAACATGACAGCAGAAACCAATAACCGCAAACCTTTTGAGATAGACACTAAAAATCACACGCTTAATTACAGATTATTAACACCTTGAATTTTACTTACAATTTAACCCTCACCAAACAAGTCCTCTGTTCAAGCACACTATTTTAATAAAAATAATCACTTATACTGTTTTGACCGTATATAGTGCTAAACAAAATTAATCAGCTATCATTTTATAAAGGCTAATTTAATCAATAAGGTGCTGAAATAACATGAAGAAACACGAAAAATTACCAGATGATCATGTTGATCCCCTGATTTACTAAATCCGGTTATATTTGGGCTCTAGCTCGCTGCCCGTTGAACTGGTTATTGCTACCGCATTGATGGTTGTGGCGTGTAAAATTATTGTCCTCGATTTAAAATTAGTGACCTCAGAGCAAATTGTTGGCCTGGCGTTAGTTACTTTAGCACTGGGTATATCGTATTGGCTGGTAAAAAATAAAACCGGCCACACTAAGCTATAAACGGTTAACTCAACTTAAGTTAACCGACGCACACCTCATTCCCACTGCGCCTTTGTGTTTTACAATGGTATAATGGGACATCTTTATAAAATATTTAATTAAGCAGTTAATATGTATCGACTATTTGAACGGATGACTAAACCGTTCCCAGAGCGTTCTCCATCTCAGCCTCCTAAAACCCTTTTTGCATTTTGTCGTCACTACACTAAAGGCATGGAACTGTCGTTAGTGCTTATGTCGCTCAGTGCCGCATTATTAGCCATTTTAGAGGTGTCTTTATTTAGTTATATGGGACAACTGGTTGACTGGCTTGGCGAGTACACACCTGAAGAGCTGTTTTCGCAGCAACAATCCGCGTTAATAAAAATGGGGTTAATGCTTTTAGTCGTCATGCCTGTAGTGGTGTTTTTTAGATCAGCTATTTTACACCAAGCGCTATTGGGGAATTACCCTATGTCGATTCGTTGGTTGGCACACCGTTATCTACTGCGTCAAAGTGTCAGCTTTTATCAAAACGAATTTGCTGGGCGTATCGCTACAAAAGTATTACAAACCTCATTAGCAGTACGTGAGTCAGTCACTAAGTTACTTGATGTACTGATGTACATTGCTGTTTACTTTGGCTCAATGGTGTTTTTAGTGGCCGCCTCAGACTGGCGTTTAATGTTGCCATTATTAGTGTGGTTAGCATTGTATATTTGCGTGCAAATTTACTTTGTACCCCGATTAAAAAGTATTGCAAGTTCACAAGCTGATGCACGCTCAGAAATGACCGGCCGTATCGTCGACAGCTACACAAATATTTCAACCATTAAGCTGTTTTCTTACACTCAACGCGAAGAACAATACGCTAAACAAAGTATGGATGTATTTTTACAGCCTGTTTATAAACAAATGCGCTTGGTCACCAGCTTAAACGTGGTTATTCAAAGCTTAAACTATTTGTTAGTGTTTTCGGTAGCAGCTGTGTCCTTGTATTTATGGTCGTTAAGCGCCATTAGTGCAGGAGCGATTGCCGTGGCATTGAGTTTATCATTAAGGCTCAATGGCATGGCCCAATGGATCATGTGGGAAATTAGCAGCTTGTTTGAAAACATTGGCACCGTGGCTGATGGCATGCGCACCCTTTCTAATCCTATTGCGGTTGATGACAAACCAGAAGCCGAAACGTTAAAGGTCACCCAAGGGGCAATCGACTTTAATAATGTACATTTTAACTACGGTAAAGCCGCGAATGAAAATAACCGTGGCCCCGTAATAAACGGATTAAACTTAAACATTAAACCCGGTGAAAAAATCGGCTTAGTGGGTCGCTCTGGCGCGGGTAAATCTACATTAGTTAACTTGTTGCTGCGCTTTTACGACACCGACAAAGGCAGCATTAGTATTGATGGCCAAAATATTACGGATGTAAGCCAAGAAAGCCTTCGCCGCTATATTGCTATGGTTACCCAAGATACATCCCTACTACATCGCTCAGTAAAAGATAACATTTTATACGGCAGACCCGATGCCACAGAAGCCGAAATGCTCGATGCGACTAAGCAAGCCAAAGCCCTTGATTTTATAACCGATTTAGAAGATAGCAAAGGCAATAAAGGTTTTGATGCGCAAGTAGGCGAACGAGGGGTCACCCTATCAGGTGGTCAACGCCAACGTATTGCCATTGCACGCGTACTACTTAAAAACGCACCAATCCTTATACTTGATGAAGCCACCAGCGCTTTAGACTCAGAAGTCGAAGCGGCTATTCAAGCAAGCTTAGATGATTTAATGACAGGTAAAACAGTAATCGCCATTGCCCATCGATTATCGACCATTGCACAAATGGACAGACTCATCGTGCTTGATGAAGGCGGCGTTGTAGAGCAAGGCAGTCACGATGAATTAATTGCCCAAGGCGGCATTTATGCTGCTCTTTGGGCACATCAAACCGGCGGCTTTATTGGCGTTGAGTAATTAAACTAATTGAAGGCGGGCTATTATTATAGCCTGCTCTTGTTAACTAAAATTAAACTTATTCTTTGATTTTAAAGCTATTTATAGTTATTTAGTCGAATTTTATAGTCTACCTCTTGCCCCACTGTTTTTAAAATGTCACATTCGCGACTGACTTTTTATCATTCATCAAGCAATTCACCATGTCATTTTTAAGCAAACATAAATACACCCTCTATGGGGTGTTCGCTATTTTACTTTGGAGCAGTTTAACTGCCTTTATTCGTGATTTATCAGAGTTATTTAGCCCTATTGGCGGTGCTGCTTTAATTTACAGCGTCAGTGCGATTTTTTTAATACTAGTCATGGGTGTACCAAGGCTAAGCAATTACCCAAAACGCTATTTAGTCTTTGGTGGCAGCTTATTTGTTATTTACGAAATGTGTTTAGCGTTATCCCTCGGCTTTGCAAATAGTCGCCAGCAAGCGTTAGAAATGGCAATTATTAACTACCTTTGGCCAGCGTTAACCATATTATTATCGATTATTGTTAACCGCACTAAAGTAAGCGTATTAGTCTACCCGAGCATACTGATTGCATTTTTAGGCGTTGCATGGTGTATTGCAGGCAACAGTGGTTTATCTATGGCTGTATTAACCGCTAATATTAGCGACAACCCATTGCCCTACTCTATGGCGTTTGCAGCAGCGTTTATTTGGGCTGTGTATTGCAGTGTAACGGTTAAACTTAGCGAGGGTAAAAATGCCATTAGTGTATTTTTTGCAGCCACGGCAATCTCTTTATGGATAAGTTACGGACTGAGTAATGAACCCAGCTTTGAGTTTAACGTATATTCTAGTTTTACTTTATTGCTGGCAGGGGTGGTTATTGGTGGAGGTTACGCACTATGGAACCAAGCAATAATTGGCGGTAACCTAGTGTTGTTAGGCACCTTGTCTTACTTTATTCCTGTATTGTCTACGCTATTTGCCTCTATTTACTTATCACTATCGCTCACCAACGCATTTTGGCAAGGCGTAGTATTAGTTACATTAGGCTCATTAATGTGTTTTATTGTGACGCGAAAAACAAAGCCAGCCCAATAAAATAAGTAAGCGAAAAGCTAGGGACTGTCTGCTTTTCGCTTTAATCATTTAATTAGCTTGCTAATCGCAGTCCTAACAGCACTAACATCACAATGTTTGCAATCACACCGATTAAAAAGAAGTAACTACGCGGGCTGGGGTTTTTCTCTGTGGCAATGGCGTAATACAGTGCCATATGAATTAAACGTGCAATAACGTAAACCCAAATACAGATTGCAAAAACCGAACTGTGGTAATTCATCACAAAGGCAAATAAAACCGTTCCTATAAATAACGCACTGTTTTCTAATGTGTTATGAAAGGTGCGATGCGCTCTAAATATAAAACTCTCATGAGATAGGTCTTTATCAATTTTTCCTGGTACAGCTCCAGGCTGTTTGGCTTTACTAAACGTCGCCACTGCCCACTGAACTAACATCATAATTAAATATAAATAAAATGCTATAAACGCTGAATGTGCTATATCGGTCATTGTTTAATCCTTTGTGTTGTTATTAGAGTAGTAGTTACAGCAACTATCAAGCCAAAGATAAGCCACTGATGTATATAGTAATTACTTTTTAGTAAAATAAATTTTTGTAATAGATTCATTCTTTATATAAAACTTACTCTATCACAGCGTCTTGGTATTTTTTTAGAGTCTGAGCGCAACTTAAAATCAGTACTAATTACGTATTTTTATAATTTTTATTTTAGCATTTATTCTAAGTGTTGTTTTATGGTGTTACTGATAACGGAACGGTAAAATGAATATGATGAATAAAATAACCAAATGCTTGGTAACCTTAGCGCTATTGAACTGTGTATCAGCGCCCGCTTTTTCAGCTCAATATGAAATCGAAAAAGGTGAAAACTTGGCTAAGTTGGCACAATACAAAGACGTAGCCACCATTAAACGCAATTTCGCAAAAAAATAGCGCTTAATTACAGTGTATTAAACGCTGATCTTATACAAACGCTAAGCCAATATAAACTGGTTTTGAATGCGGATCAGCTACCGTCTTTAGGTATGCACACACAACAAAATACTCGTTTAGCAAACAACGCGTTACAACAACTGAAAGGTTTACCACTTAACCCAAGACTAAACTAAGTCAAACCCATTCGCTTAATAATTATTGCGGATGGTATCACTCCCCCATACTTCAATAGCCACCCTTAGCGCTTTAACGTTAACGGGTGGCTTTATCTTAAACAGCCACTTTTTTGAAAACACGCGTTATATTTTAATACCCTAACCTTGCGCCACTGATTTACGAAAGCGCATTAATGCAACAGTAAAAAACACACTGCCAATAACAGTTAATGCTAAAAAGTAAGGCCAAACTACATCCCCCCCTGCTCCTCGGTATAAAATAGCTTGAGCAAATTTTACAAAATGCGTTGTTGGCGCCAATAACATAATATTTTGCACCACCTCAGGCATACTTTCACGCGGCGTAACACCGCCAGAGAGCATTTGTAATGGTAATAAAATTAAGATCATCAGTAACCCGAGTTGCGGCATGGTGCGCGCCTGTGTGCCTAACAATATACCCAGCGATGTGGTCGCAAATAAATGAATAGCAACGCCAAATAAAAATAAGCCTGGCGAGCCATGAATAGGCACTTGTAACAAACCTTCGATCACAATAAATAATGAAAACGCAGTTAGTAATAAAATCACTAACCCATTGGCCCAAATTTTCGCCATCACTATTTCAAAGGGGCTTAATGGCATCACTAATAAATGCTCTAATGTGCCATGTTCGCGTTCACGGATCACCGCGGCGCCAGTTAAAATAATCGAAATCATTGTGATCACGTTCATTAATTCCATCACGCTACCAAACCATACACTTGTCATGTTTGGATTAAACATAATGTGCGCCGATTGCTTTATTGGCAGTGAATAAACGGTTCGATAACCTTGCACAAACTCATTTACTTCACCGTTAATAATGGTTTGAATATAGTTATCACCAATAAATGCTTGCGACATGCGCGTAGCATCTATATTTACTTGAATTGTAGGTTGCTTAGCTGCAAGTACATCACGCTCAAAATAAGGCGGGATATTAAGCACAAAAGTATAGCGGCCATTATCCATAGCTGAGTCAACATCGCTTAATGAAATACTGTCTGGCGTTTTAAAGTAAGGCTCATAAAAGGCATTAATAATACGCTTAGATAATTGCGATTGGTCGTGATCAACAACTGCAATCGGCGCATTATTTAACTCTATCGACGTGGCTGAAGCCACCACATAAATCAACCCAGTAAAAGCAAAAAAAACAAATAGCAGTAAAACCTTATCACGCCATAAACTACGCAACTCTTTAATACCTAAATTAACAATATTTCCGTGACGTTGCATGGCTATTTGTCCTGCTTTGGAAGTAAAAATACACTGGCCAGAGTCAGCACAGGTATAAAAGCGAATAAAGGCAGTAGCTGGGCTGATAAATCAGAAAAATTAAGCGCTTTATTAAAGACCCCTCGACACGCCTCTAAAAAGTAGGTAGTCGGAAACAGTTTGCCTATAATCGCGCCAAACCCTTCTAAGGAAGAAACAGGGTCAATTAACCCACAAAAGTTAACGGCAATCATTAACACAACCACCGTAGTGGCTGCCAATGCTGAAATTTGTGTTTTTGTAAAAGCCGAAATTAACAGCCCGACTCCGGTAGTCGCTGTAACGTATAATAATGCAGCCAAACTAAGCGCCCAAAAGCTGCCTTTTAGCGCCACACCAAACACAGTAATAGCAAGTGCGACTAAGCCAAAAAAGCTGATCATACTCACTAAAATGTAAGGCAGCTGTTTGCCAATAATAAATTCCAGCCGGTTAACCGGTGTTACATATAAGTTTATGATTGAACCCAACTCTTTTTCCCGGACTACGCCAAGCGCCATCAATATCGCAGGAATAAATACCAATAGTAGTGGAATAACCGCCGGCACCATGGCCTCAATGCTTTTAAAATCTTGGTTATAACGATAGCGAGATTCAATATTAGCTGGCACTAAGTTTGGTACTTGTGCATAAGTGCGCAAAGATAAGTTGGTTAAATAGCTGTAATACACGCCGCTCATATAACCATTAATCGTTTCTGCCCTAAACGGCATAGAACCATCAATCCACACTACAATTTCAGGTTTACGGCCGCGTTTAAATTGCTGAGCAAAGTTAGGTGGAATTTCAACGGCCACGCTTAACTCACCACTTCGCATTCGTTTATCAAGTTCTTGCGGGCTTTTAATATCTGCTCTTTGGATAAAGTAACGTGAACCTGCCATATTTTGAATGTAGTTGCGGCTCTCGGGCGATTGGTCTTGATCTAGTACCGCAAAGCTTAAATCTTCAACATCAAATGTAATGCCGTAACCTAAAATAAACAGTAAAATTATCGAGCCCAGCAAAGCAAACGTTAGGCGAATAGGATCGCGCCATAACTCTAGCGTTTCGCGATGCGCATAACCAAATAACCGCAACAAACTAAATGCGGGGTTAATGTTATTTTTACAAGTAGCGGGCGCTGAATCCAATGCTTTGGTTTTATCCGTTATCGATGCTTGTATCGCCGGGCTTGCTCCGGCTGCATTTACCGCCTCTTCTAAATATTCAATAAAGGCAGCTTCTAGTGTGTCGGTATTACGCGCTTGGCACAGTGCAGCTGGCGTATCGCTGGCAAGTATTTTACCTGCATGCATTAACGAAATTCTATCGCAACGTGCCGCTTCATCCATAAAGTGAGTCGAAATAAAAATAGTCACGCCTTGTTCGCGCGAAAGCTCAATGAGTAGCTGCCAAAAGTCATCCCTCGCAACGGGGTCTACCCCCGATGTGGGCTCATCAAGTATGAGCATTTCAGGGCTATGTACTACCGCAACAGCAAGCGATAAACGCTGGCGAATACCTAAGGGCAAATCGGTAGGAAAATCGTCACTGTATTTTTTAAGGTTAAACCGAGTAATTAAATCTTTAACGCGCGGCTCTATTTTCTCTGCAGGCAAGTGAAATAAACGCGCATGCAATACCAAGTTTTGCTTTACTGTAAGCTCGTTATAAAGCGAAAACGCTTGTGACATAAAACCAACGCGTTTGCGGCTTTCGATGTTATTGGCATCGACCTTTTCACCAAACAATTTTGCTTCGCCACTGGTTGCCGGTTGTAACCCCGTAAGCATTTTCATTGTGGTGGTTTTTCCACAGCCATTTGAGCCTAAAAAGCCAAAAATTTCACCTTGTTCAATACTCAAGCTCACCTTGTTAACGGCGGTAAAATCACCAAATGTTTTACATAATCCATTTGCTTCTATAGCGAACTGAGTTGTGTTTATGTCTTGTTTGCGAGGTGGCACAACTAACCGCTGATGATCATGGCGCTTTTCTTCAGGAAGTAATGCTATAAACGCCTCATCAAGCGATTCTTTATTCGTTTGCGTTTTTAGGTTTTGTGGGCTGCCCGTACCGATTACTTTTCCATCGTCCATAGCGACTAGCCAATCAAAATCATCGGCTTCTTCCATGTAGGCGGTCGCAACCAGTACGCTCATCTGTGTATTTTCAGCGCGAATACTGTTTATTAATTGCCAAAATTGACGACGCGATAACGGATCAACCCCGGTTGTTGGCTCATCTAAAATTAATAATTGAGGGTCATGGATCAGTGCGCAGCACAAACCGAGTTTTTGTTTCATCCCGCCAGAGAGCTTTTCTGCGGGGCGATCGGCAAATGCCTCTAAGCCTGTACTTTTTAAAAGGTTATTAATTCGTTGTTTTCGCTCGGCTTTATTTTGAGAAAATAGACGACCAAAAAAATCTATATTTTCAAACACAGAAAGTGTTGGATACACATTTTTGCCAAGTCCTTGAGGCATGTAAGCAATGCGTGGCGACACCGTATTACGAAAACCACTGCTGCGCATATTGCCGTTTAATACCTCAACCTCCCCTTCTTGAATCGTCCTTGCCCCTGCGATAAGTGCCAACAAGCTTGATTTTCCTACGCCATCAGGGCCTATAAACCCGACCATTTTCCCGGCAGGTAATGAAATACTAATGTTGTCAAGCACGCGATTATTAGCATAGCGATGGCTCACCTTAGTAAGCCTAACCACACTTTCACTTGATGGCTGTTGAATGTTTTTATCGTCGTTATCCATTATTCAGGCACTCGTACCTGTAATGACGTAGGCCAATTTTTTTCAGGCGCTAACAACACATAAGCAAGCCCTGGCACCCCTGTTTTTACTTGTTTGATATGATCTTTTAATAACTGCGAGTCGAGCTTTACCTTAACTCTAAACATCAGTTTATCGCGCTCGTTTCGGGTTTCTACCGATTTAGGGGTAAATTGCGCCTGTGCAGATACAAACGTCACTTTAGCCGGTAATGTATACTCGGCAATAGCATCAATAACAATGCGCGCTTGTGAGCCTATTGTTACCTTGCCCGCTTGCGCTGTTGGTAAATATATACTCATATAAACATCGGTTAAATCCAATAACGATAAAACCTTACCACCACTGCCAAGCACTTCGCCAGGTTCAGCTAATCGATACAATATGCGTCCATTGATTGGTGCTGTGAGCGTGCTGTCGGCTATGTTGCTTTGTAATCGCTCAATACGTGCCTGCGCTGCTTCTATTTCAGCATCCGACTGCACAACTTTTACGTTTGCCGCGGTTAAAGCAGCTTGCGCAATAGTAGAGGTGGTTCGTTGTTGATCAACCACTTCTTTTGAAATATGGCCTTTTTCCAATAATTTTGCAGAGCGGCGCAATTCAGTTTGTGCAAAATTAAGCTCACTTTTATGCTGCTCTACAATCGCTAATGCGTATTTACGAGACTCATTAGCAACACGAAGCCCCGCCTGAGCTTCACGTAACTGTGCATTTAAATCATCAGTGTCAATAACCGCTAACGTTTGACCCGCTTTGACCATATCGCCTTCTTGCACCATAACGTCAACTAAGCGGCCCGGTAATTTTGTAACAATATCGTACTCAGTCGCTTCAATTCGCCCATTTCCATAGGCAACACTGTCAGGGAGTTGTTCAGCAAATGATGTAGGCTGCAAGGTTTGCCAAGCATACCAGCCAGCCCCCCCCACAATGACCAAAACAGCGAGCTTACTCAAAGATTTGAACGTTGATTTAATTGTCATGTGCTAAAACTCCATGTATGTATAAAGTAATGTAAGTGAGGGTAGTCAAGGTAAAAATTTTTATGATACAGCACGCTATTTGTTATATTAAAGCAACCCTGCCTTGAAAGTACAACATGGGTAGTTGTAATAAGCAATTTAAACGAACTTAAAAATCCAGCGTCACTAATCTACCATCCTCACCGTTAATAAAGGTGATGTGGATCAATATAAATTAGAGTTAATGCACTATTTATTAGTGATTTTTTAAAACAGCAGGATAAAAGAAAGGGATAACATCAAGGCACCTACTGAGCGCCTTAATATTAATTATGTCAGCGGCAGATTAGCTTATAATTTTTAGTAACAAAATCCGTCACGACCTTAATGCTAAGCTAATCAATACCACGCCATGATCGGTGCTTAAATCATCACGCTCAAATTCAGGGTTAATTAAATGACGATCGTAAGTATGGTACTGCCTCACCTCAAAAAAGCTGTCGTCGTAACTTGAGTCAAACTCGCAAGATAGCAAAATATAGTCAAGCACTGAGCTGCTCGCGCCAATATAATGGGTAGGCTTTCGCTTTAAATCTACTGTATTTTCATTATTTTGATTAGCCGAATTTAATTGCGACCTTGTAAATAACTGCCACGCGTCGTTAAGGCAATATTTTGCAAGGTAAGTGTTACTGTCAAACGTCGGGGCAAAACGCAGCGTATTAGTTAACAAATGGCTTAATACACCATCGGCTAAGTTGTTATTAAAATCGCCCATTAAAACCATTGGGTTTTGTGCAGATTCGCGGCGTGCAATGATGTCTATCATCAGCAATGTAGCCTCACTGCCGCGCTGAATTGTTGAGCCCCAACTCCCTGCTATATCGGCTTTTAATAGCTCGATAATGTTTTTTTCGGGTGTGAGATCTTGGTTTTGCTCATCGAGCTCTATCATTGAGCGCTTAGACTTAAAATGCACCACATAGCAATCGGTATTGCCGATATGCGGTAAGGTTATTGTAGCTCTAAGCACCTTTCGGCTAAATGTAAAATCCTCAGTTAAGCCAAGGGTTTTAGCAAGCTCATGGTCATGCTCAACACTCGCCACTTCAACGATGGGATATTTAGCAGCAAGCGCTACTACAGGTCGTTTGTAAATAAAGTCGTCGATTACCTGGGGCTCATCTACCACGGCAAAGTACGCATAACCTTGCTCTTTAACTAATTCTTTAAGCGACTTAATACTAAATACTTCTTGAAAGCCAATCACATCAGGCTGATGCTCGGTTAAGTAATTTACAAGCCAACGCTGCTTTTTAGCCCACTGCTCTGCGGTGTATATGCGTTCAAATTCATAATAGGCATTAGGCGGCTCGAGGTAATTAAACAAATTAAAAGTAGCAATTTTAAGAATCGTATCAGTAATAACCGAATCGTCTGCTGTGGTGTTTAAAGGTGTTTTAGTGTGTGATTCAAGGTTGCTGATAAGGCTGCCCTACTTAAAATATTAAAAACGATCATAGCGGGTTATCGCTATAGTAATCTAAGCGGTGAAAATTTTTCAATATCAAATTCATAGTGTTAATTTACACTAACTTATCATTTTTTAAGGCACACGGTCATTATGGATTACTCAAACTTCGGCACTAAATTTACTCAACCTAATGGTATTACTCAGTTAATTGAAGATTTAGGCGATGCTAAAAACAGTAACAATCCAAATATTGTTATGCTCGGTGGTGGTAATCCGGCCTTAGTGCCTGAGGTTAATAATTTTTTATCAATGAGTTACAAAAGTTTGTTGTGAATAATACACTTTCCAACGTATTCAGACTTTACGATGGCCCTGCGGGTAATGGCAGCCAAGCCAATTTTTTGTTATTCAATCTGTTAGCTGGCAGTATGCCTGATGGAAGCCATAAAAAGGTTTTATTTCCGCTGGCACCTGATATGTAGGCTATGCAGATCAAGGCTTAACAGACGATATGTTTGTAGCAACAAAGCCCGATATCGAAATTTTAAATACTGAAAGTGGCTCAAACCAATTTAAATATATCATTAAATTTAAAGCTGTTGAGCAAGTATTAGCAAGCGACAGAAGCATTAGCGTACTGTGTGTGTCTTGCCCTACTAACCCTATAGGTTATGTCATCACTGATGAAGAAGTACAGCATCTCGATTTATTAGCTAACCTGAGCTGCACATAAG